>CADCWB010000108.1 GCA_902806295.1 uncultured Sphingomonas sp.
ACCGCCCGCGCAGCGCCCGTGGTCGTCGGGATGATCGACATGGCGGCGGCACGCGCACGGCGCATGTCGGGGTGGATCTGGTCCAGGATCTTCTGGTCGTTGGTGTAGGCATGGATGGTCGTCATCAGGCCGCGTTCGATCCCGATCACGTCGGTCATCACCTTGGCAACGGGCGCCAGGCAGTTGGTGGTGCAGCTCGCGTTGGACACGATGGTGTGCTCAGGGGTCAGCTTGTCGTGGTTGACGCCGTAAACGACCGTCAGGTCGGCGCCCTTGGCCGGAGCGGAGATGAGCACCCGCTTGGCGCCCGCATCGATATGCTTTTGCCCGCCTTCCTTGCTGGTGAAGAAGCCGGTGCATTCCAGCGCCAGCTCGACCCCATGCTCGCGGTGAGGCAGGTTGGCCGGATCACGCTCGGCCGTGACCGCGATACGCTTGCCGTTGATGACGATGTCGTTGCCCTCGGCGCTTACTTCGCCGGGGAAGGCGCCATGGACGCTGTCGCGCTTGAACAGCATGGCGTTTGACTTGGCATCGGCGAGATCGTTGATCGCGACCAGCTCCAGCCCGCAATCCGGGCGCTCCAGGATGGCGCGGGCGACGAGCCGGCCGATACGGCCGAAGCCATTGATGGCAACTTTGGTCATTGGCGAACAGTCTCCATGATTTTGGGAGTGATGGCATCGGCGGTCAGGCCGAAGTGCCGGTAAAGGTCCGGTGCGGGAGCGGAGGCGCCGAAGCCGTCCAGGCCGAAGCGCAGGCCCTTGGCCATGACCAGGCGCTCCCACCCGAAGGTCGTGCCCGCCTCAATCGACACCCTCAATATCTGTTCCGGCTCGGCGCTCGGCAGCACGCTTTCGCGGTAAGCCTCGTCCTGCGCCTCGAAGCGTTCCCAGCAAGGGAGGGAGACCACGTCCGCGCCGACGCCCTCCGTTGCAAGCCGCTCGGCTACCTCGAGTGCGATCTCGACTTCCGACCCGGTCGCGATGATGATCACCCGCCGCTCGCCCTCAGCCCGGCGCAGCGTGTACCCGCCTCGCGCGGAGAGGTTCTCCGCCGCCGCTTCAGTTCGCACCGGTTTGAGGTTCTGCCGCGACAGGGCCAGCACCGACGGGCCTTCGCTGTCCAGCGCCAGCGCCCAACATTCCGCGGTTTCCACCGCATCGGCCGGCCGGAACACCTCGACGCCCGGCATCAGCCGCAGGCTCATGATATGCTCGACCGGCTGGTGGGTCGGTCCATCCTCGCCCAGGCCGATCGAGTCATGGGTCATGACGTACACGACTCGCGCCCGCTGCAGCGCCGACAGCCGGATGGCCGGGCGGCAATAATCGGAAAAGACCAGGAAGGTGCCGCCGTACGGGATTACGCCGCCATGCAGCGCCATGCCGTTCATCGCCGCGGCCATCCCGAACTCGCGGATGCCGTAGTAAAGGTAGCGGCCCGAATAATCTTCCGCCGTCAGTGGCTGGAGCGCCTTGGTCTTGGTGTTGTTTGAGCCGGTCAGGTCCGCCGAGCCGCCGATGGTTGCCGGCACCGCGGTGTTGATCACCTCCAAAGCCATCTCGGACGCCTTGCGGGTCGCCACCGTCGGCGGGCTGGCGATCAGTGCCTCCAGGTAAGGCTGCAGCCAGCGCTGTTCCGTCTTTCCGGCCATGCGCCCCCGGAACTCGTCCCCCTTGCGGCTGGCCCGCAGGCGCTTTTCCCACGCCGCTCGATCCGCCGCCCCGCGCCCGCCGACCTGCCGCCAGGCCGACAGCACGTCATCAGGCACGGTAAACTCTTCCGGCGCCAGGCCGAGTTCGGCCCGGGCAGCCTCAACTTCCGCCTTGCCCAAGGCGGCACCGTGTGTCGCCGCCGTGCCTTGTTTGTTCGGCGCGCCATAGCCGATGATCGTCTTGCAGCGGATCAGGCTCGGCCGCGGGTCGGCCTTGGCCTTCTCGATCGCCGCGCCGACCTTGCCGGCGTCCAACCCATCGCATTCGAGCGTGTGCCAGCCGCAGGCGTCATGCCGCGCCATCACATCCTCGTTGCGGCTGAGTTCGGTCGAGCCATCGATGGTGATCTTGTTGTCGTCCCACAGGACGATCAGCCGACCAAGCTTCAAATTGCCGGCAAGCCCAACCGCCTCATGGTTAATGCCCTCCATCAGGCACCCGTCCCCGGCAATCACATAAGTGCGATGGTCGACCAGCTCGTCGCCGTACACGGCGTTCAGATGACGCTCCGCGATTGCCATGCCGACCGCCATCGCCAGTCCCTGACCAAGCGGCCCGGTGGTGCTCTCCACTCCCTCCAGCTCGAAATTCTCGGGGTGCCCGGCGCAAGGCGACCCTAACTGCCGGAAGCGCCGGATGTCATCCATGGTCGGCCGTTCATACCCGCACAGGTACAGCAGGGCGTAGATCAGCATGGAGCCGTGTCCCGCCGACAGCACGAAACGGTCACGGTCGGGCCACTTCGGTTCCGCAGGATCGAACTTCAGGTGGCGAGTGAACAGCGCGGTGGCAGCATCGGCCATGCCCATCGGCAAACCGGGGTGACCGCTGTTGGCGGTCTCCACCGCGTCCATTGCCAACGCACGGATGGCGTTGGCGAGGCGGCGCTGCGTCGGCTGCATAAGGCTCCGTGCCAAGAACAAGGCAGCCCCTCGCCGGATTCGGCGGGGCCGATGGGATGGACCCTTTGGGCGGTGAGCGGTTGGGCGTCAACCTTGCCGGGTGTCGGCAGAGCGCCTAGCTCCTCCTCATGACCGAACAGGCAATGGAAGCGGCGCTAACTCGCGCCGAACGGGCGCTCGCCCGCTGCGAACGCGCGACCGACGCGATCGGCCGGCGCGACAATCGTGAGGAGTCCCTCCGCACCCGTGTGCGGGAGGCGATCGCCGAATTGGACGATCTGATCCAGCGGGCGGAGGCCTGAGCGTGGCGGAGGTCTCGATCAACATCGCCGGTCGCGACTACCGGGTCGCCTGCCGCAACGGCGAAGAAGATAATCTGCGCTCGGCCGCAGCCATCGTCGATGGACGCGCTCGCGAGGCTTTGGCGGGCATGGGTGCGCTGAGCGAGGCTCGAACTTTGCTGTTCGCCTCGCTGCTGATCGCCGACCAGCTGATCGAGCGTCAGGGTCCGGCCACCGCTCCCCCAACCCCATTGCCGCCCGATCCGCAGGTCGTTCGCCGCGTCGACGCCTTGGCCGACCGGCTCGAGCGTCTGGCTGGGGACCTTGAGAAGACGGCCGCGACGCCCTAGATCAGGGCATGACGGGTACTGCCAGGCACGCGCTCTTCGACATCCC
>CADCWB010000109.1 GCA_902806295.1 uncultured Sphingomonas sp.
GAGGGTGGTCACTCCTCAGATGATCGCTGAGCTGCGCGCCGGTAAGCAGACTGTCAGCATCCTCAGCCCCGATAGATTAGGCGCCGTCAGTCGGCTGCCGATCGGCGACAACACCTACCTTTACGCGGCACGGGTCTTCGATCCCAGGATGACGGAACAGATTCGCCGCGGCCAGGCGGTCGTTGCCGACTACCAGGCGCTGCTCGCGCGCGCCCGGGTGCTGCAGCTGCGCTTCAACGCCGCGTTGCTGGTCGTTTCCCTGTTGATCGTCGCGCTAACGATCTGGATCGCCCTTACTCTCGCCGATCGCCTAGTGCGCCCGGTGGGCCAGCTGGTCGACGCCGCCAAGCGGATCACCGCCGGAGACCTTTCGGCGCGAGTGCCGCAGTCGCGCGTCAACGATGAAGTCGGCACGCTGGGCAACGCATTCAACCGGATGACCAGCCGACTGGAAGAGCAGACCGGGGCGCTCGTTTCCGCGAACAAGCAGCTCGAGAGCCGCCGCTCGCTGATCGAGGCTGTGCTGTCGGGGGTAACGGCGGGCGTGATCTCCGTGGACAACGAGCGGCGGGTGCGGATCATCAACAGCTCGGCCGAAGCTCTGCTCCGCACCGCCGACAGGAGCGCGGTGGGGGAGAAGCTTGCCGACCTCGCGCCCGAACTGGACCAGCATATCGACGAGCAGCAGCCGGAGGGCATTATCCAGTTCGCGTCGGGGGGCGAGCCGCGCACTCTTGCGGTGAAGCAAGTGAAGGTCGAAGGCGGCTTCGTCATTACCTTCGACGACATCACCGATCAGCTGCTCGATCAGCGGCGCGCCGCCTGGTCCGACGTCGCCCGCCGGATCGCTCACGAGATCAAGAACCCGCTGACGCCGATCCAGCTAGCCGCGGAGCGCCTGCAGCGCCGCTACGGCTCCGAGATCACCTCGGATCGCCCGACCTTCGAGCGGCTTACCGGAACGATCGTGCGCCAGGTGGGCGATCTGAGGCGCATGGTGGACGAATTCTCTTCGTTCGCGAGGATGCCCAAGCCGCAGTTCCAGGAGGAGGCGATCGCGGAAATCACCCGGCAGGCCCTGTTCCTTCACGAGGTCGCCCACCCCGACATCAGCTTCACGCTCGATGCGCCCGATCCTTCGCCGGTGCTCGTCTGCGACCGGCGGCAGCTCGGCCAGGCGCTCACCAACGTGGTGAAGAACGCGGTTGAGGCGATCCAGCAGAAGCGGGAAGACGAGGGCAAGAAGAGCGCGGCCCAGGTGGCGATGGCGATCCGCGAGCTGGACGGGCACCTGCTGATCGAGGTTTCCGACACCGGCATCGGGCTTCCGCCGGAACGTGGCCGCCTCACGGAGCCCTATATGACGACCCGCGCAAAGGGCACCGGCCTTGGCTTGGCGATCGTCAAGAAGATCGTCGAGGAGCATTTCGGCCGGATCGAGTTCGGCGACGCTCCGGGCGGCGGAACCCTGGTGCGGCTGGTGTTCGAGACTGGAACCCTCGCCCGGCTGACTGCCGAAGATCCTGATTTTCCTGAATACATGAGAGCAAGCGGTTAATCTATGGCATTAGACATCCTCGTAGTGGACGATGAAGAAGACATCCGGGACCTCGTTTCCGGAGTCCTGGAGGATGAGGGTTATTCGACCCGAACCGCAGCCAACAGCAGCCAGACGCTGGAGGCGCTGGCCGACCGGCGGCCTTCGCTGGTGCTCCTGGATGTGTGGCTTCAGGGATCGAAGCTGGACGGGCTGCAGCTGCTCGAGGAAATCAAGCGGCGGGACCCGACGCTCCCGGTGCTGATGATCTCCGGCCACGGCAATCTCGACACGGCGGTTGCCGCAATCCGCCAAGGTGCCGTCGACTTCATCGAGAAGCCGTTCGAGGCGGGATATCTGCTGCACCTGGTGGCGCGGGCGACCGAGACCGAGCGGCTGCGGCGCGAGAATGAGACTCTGAAAGCGCAGATTGGGCAGGAGACAGAGCTCACTGGATCGAGCGTCGGCATCAATGCGGTGCGCGCGACCCTGAAGCGCGTGGCGGGGACGGGGAGCCGGGTGCTGATCACCGGGCCGGCAGGCGTCGGCAAGGAAGTGGCGGCGCGGCTGCTCCACAATTGGAGCCCGCGCGTGAAGGCCCCGTTTATCGTGGTTAGCGCAGCTCGCATGACCCCCGAGCGCGTGGAAGAGGAATTGTTCGGAGTGGAGGAGGGGGGCGAGCTCGCCCGGCCGGGGCTGGTCGAACAGGCGCATGGCGGCACGCTGTTCCTCGACGAGATCGCCGACATGCCAATCCCGGCGCAGGCCAAGATCCTGCGCGTGCTGACCGACCAGAGCTTCACCCGCGTCGGCGGACAGCGGATGGTGAAGGTCGACATGCGGGTCGTCTCGTCGACAGCGCGCCAGCTGTCGGACGAGATTGCTGCGGGGCGTTTCCGCGAGGATTTATTCTATCGTTTGAACGTGGTGCCGGTGCATCTTCCCGCCCTGTCAGAGCGACGCGAAGACATTCCCGAGCTCGCGTTTCATTTCGCTGCGCGCTATGCGGCCGAGCAGCGGCTGCCGACGCCGAACTTCTCCGACGACGCCTTGGCAGCGCTTCAGGCGTTCGACTGGCCGGGTAACGTCCGGCAGCTACGTAATGTGATCGAGCGGACGATCATCCTTGCTCCGGGCGCGCGCGTCGGCTGCATCGAGATCGATATGCTGCCGCCTGAGCTTTTGAACGAACAGGCTCAGCTGAGCCCCGGAGAGGCCGTAAAAGCTATCA
>CADCWB010000110.1 GCA_902806295.1 uncultured Sphingomonas sp.
AAAGCCCGACTATCTCGGTAAGTTCGGCTTCAGTGAACTCCCAGTTCACATGCTCTTCGTAAGCCTGCTGGTAGTCGGCCCGATGCTTCGCATAGGCCTTTGTCAGGGCGGTCATTCGCTTCTCGAAACCGCCTTTCATGCTTTCGGGCACGGCTTGGGCGTTTGAGAGCTGCCACATCGGGCCGCCCGGAATCGCATAGCGTTCGAGAAAGCTGCCGCTATCAAGCTGGTCTTGACGTCCAATCGCCTTAAGGAGCGGTGAATCAGAAGCAGCTTCGAGGGGCTGGGAGGCGCGTCTATCTGGGCGGACGGAGCCAGCGTTCGGTCTGGCTGCGTGTCAGCAGCGATTGCGTTCGCAGACGACAGCAGCGTGGCGGAGGCAAGCATTAGCAGTGTCTTCATCTGCCCGTTGTGAACTGGAAGCGCTAATGTCCGCAATGGGTCGAAAGCGGACCTCAGCCCCAGTCCTCAACCTGCCAGCCCCGAGCCGCCGCCAGCCGCTTGAGCTTGTCGTGCGGGTTTACCGCGACTGGCTCGTCCGCCCACTCGAACACGGGCGCATCGCTGGCGTGATCGGAATAGAAGCGCACATGGCCGTGCGTGCCGGTCAGGCCGGAGCGTTCGACCCAGTCGGCAACCATCCGCAGCTTGGCCTCGCCATAGCAATTCTCGCCATCGATTTTCGCTCGCACCCGCTCGTCCAGGCCGATCACCGAGCCGGTGCCGATCACGTCATCGAAGCCGAGCCGCTCGGCGATGGCCGCGGCGTAGAGGCGGTAGCTGGCGGTGGCCATGACCAGCCGCCGACCTTCGGCCTTGTCGCGGGCGATCGCCGCCCGTGCGCCCGGCC
The DNA here is from genome assembly GCA_902806295.1 of uncultured Sphingomonas sp. Lineage (GTDB taxonomy): Bacteria > Pseudomonadota > Alphaproteobacteria > Sphingomonadales > Sphingomonadaceae > Sphingomicrobium. The sequence goes on from CADCWB010000110.1 coordinate 851, forward strand.
GGATGTTGCCTGCGACCTGCGCCTCGGCGAAGCTGTCGACCAGCGGGCGCAGGTCTCGCGGGTGTACCGCGTGGCCGAGCAATAGCGACTGATTGACCTCCTTCAGCCGCGCACGACTGATCAGCTTGGCGAGGTAGGCCAGCATCGATCCGACGACGAAAGGCAGGAACAGCAGCCGCCACGGCGCGCGCCGCAGGGCGCAATGCAGCAGGAACGGCGTGTAGGTGGCGCGTCGGGTGACCGTCCGGTCCATGTCGTAGATCGCCAGGTCGCTCATCGTTCGGCTCAGGCGCGCCCGTCCAGAATGAGCTTCACCAGGCTGAAGTCGGCGGGTTTGTCGACGTCGATCGCGGCCAGGGGATCGCTCATCACCACCGGCTTGATCACCACGCCGAGCTGAAGGCTGAGCCTGTGTCCGGTCTGAACCAGATCGCGGACCCGCAGCACGGCCCCCAGGAACAACGGCAAGCCCAGTTGCAGCAGCACTCGCCAGCCCTTCTTGCGATCCTGCTCGATCGCCCGCCACCGTTCGATCGCGACGGCGGCGCGCGGCGTATTGAGTGCGAACAGGTTGGCGCCGCTATACTTCTCCCGCCCGAACCGCAGCCACGTCCGCTTGGCATCGGGAAAGCGCGCCAGCAGTGGACGACTTTCGACGAACGCCACGGCGATGTCGCAGTCGCCCGACCGATCGATGAACTCCGCCACCATCTCCGGACTGAGCAGCGCATGGTCCGCGGTGGTTACCAGCAGCGGAAAGCGGCTGGCCGGGTCGGCGCAGATCGCCGCCAAGGTGGAGGCGATGGTTTCTTGCGATACCTCGACCTGCACCTTGGGATCGTGCGGTAGCACGCCAGCTAGCCGCTCGGGGTGCTGGGTAAGCACTCGGATGCCAGCGATCTTCGGCTCGGCGAGCAGCGCGCGGATCGGGCGCAGCAACATCGGCTCACCCTTGATCGGCAGGAGCGGCTTATAGTCGCAGCCGAGCGACCGGGTCAGCGGATCGCCGCCGGGGCGCGAACCGGCGAGCAACAGGGCGGTCCAGTTGGTCATCGATCAAGCCAGCTCACGATCTCGCCGCCACGGTCCGCCACGGCTTGTGCCTGCGCCAGCCGGATAGCGTGAAAGATCAGGCTGACCACCGACCAGAGAGCGACCAGTTCGATGCCGATGTCCGGGCGGCCGAACAGCAGGGCGCCGAACAGGATGATCATGTTCGGGTTGCGCCGCGCCGTGACGAGCCGGAACTTGCTGTCGACCGGTCGCCAAACATGGATGTGCATGCCGAAGCGATGCTTGAACCAGCCTTCGATCACCCGGCCCAACACATAGGTCCCGACGATCACCGCCACGACCGAGCCCTTGTAGACCTCCTCCAGCTGGTGCCCCGCGGTGCCAAGCCCATGGACCCAGGCCCACCACCAAAAGGGTGGGTGTAGCAGGTCGGTGCCATGGTCGAACACATCGCCCCACTTGGATGACTGGCCGGTGCAGCGGGCGAGCTTTCCATCAACCGTGTCGAGCACCATGAAGATGAGGCCGGTTGCGAGGCCAACCCAGTAATTGCCGATCCAGAATTGCCAGAACGCAAGCACGCAGAAAGCGAAGCCGACCAAGGTGACGAAGTTCGGCGTCAGGCCGGCCATCGCCGCCCAGCGCGTCAACCAGAATGCCGGGCGCCGCCACAGATAGAGCGTCAGCACATCGGTCACGCCCTTGTAGGCGGCATCGTAGAACGCCCGTTCGACTGCCAGAGCGTTCCCGGCGGTGAGCTCCCTCACAAATGGCCGCTCGCGCTTGCGCAGCTCGAAATAGCTAAGCTCAGCAGTGTCCGCGTCCAGCTGTTCGCGGTACTCGCTCGGCGGCAGGGTTCCGCCCTGCATGGCCGACGCCATGGCCGGCGCCTCCTTGGCCGGCAGGTTCGCCAGCACCGGCTGCCCGTCCTTGACCAGCACGGCACCCGGCCGACGAGCCAGTTCCTTGAGCCAGGCCGGGTCCCAGGCGAAGCGCAGGTTGCCGAGCAAGACCTCTCCGTTTGGCAACTCGCTCGTCGGAGTCAGCCCGGCATTGGCCGCCAATCGCTCGGCGCGAGCACGCGCCGGCTGCCCGAACAAGCAGGCGTCGGTCTCCCCAACGGCGAGAAAGGCGGGTTTGCCGGAAGCTGCGGAACTGCTGAGCATGGTAGGGTGCTGCCTACGCACCCAAGCTAGGCAAGAAAAGGGCAGTTGTCCGCTGCCTTGTGTGTGCCATTGTTTTCGCGCAAGCACTTCGCTCAGATGGCCGTGACCGCAGCTTCCCCCGACCACACGCAAGGCAATGTCTTCGCTCCGCAGGGCGCGATGACCATCGGCCGTGCCGGGTCGATGTCGCGGGAACTTGAGGACACGCCCGATCCGTTGACCATCGATCTCAGCCGGATCGAGCGGATGGATACGGTCGGCGCGTGGCTGGTCCATCGCGCCATCCGCGACCGCGGCGCACAGCTGATCGGTGGCAACAAGGACACGCAGGAGCTGCTGCACCAGGTAGCGGAGGCCGATCACCCTGCCCGGGTGCTACCCGAGAAACAGGGCGGCGCAGTTGCCGAGCTGGGCGCGTGGACGATCGAGTCCGGACGCACGCTAACTGGCCTGCTTGGCTTCTTCGGTGCCGTGCTGATGTCGTTTGCGTCGGTGGTCCGGAACCCCAAGCGCTTCCGTTACAATGCGGTGGTGCAGCGCTTCGACGTGGTCGGCGTTCGTGCGCTCGGGATCATCGGGCTGATGAGCTTCCTCATCGGCATCGTCATTGGCCAGCAGGGCGCGGTGCAGCTGCAGCAGTTCGGCGCCGAGGTCTACACCATCAACCTCATCGGCCGGATCACCGTGCGTGAGCTGGGGCCGCTGATGACCGCCATTATGGTCGCGGGCCGCTCCGGCTCCGCCTTTGCCGCGCAGATCGGGACCATGAAGATCACCGAGGAGGTGGACGCGATGCGGACCATTGGCGTGTCGCCCATCGAGGCGCTGGTCATACCGCGGCTGATCGCAACGGTGATCATGATGCCGCTGCTCGCCTTCTGGGCGATGCTGATGGCAATTTTCGGCGGCGGACTGTTCTCCTGGATCAGCCT
>CADCWB010000111.1 GCA_902806295.1 uncultured Sphingomonas sp.
ATAGCGCACGGCGCTTGGACCGCTGTCGTGCAGCGCCATGGTGTGCACCATGTGGGTCAGCTCGACCTCGTCCGCCGCCGCCATCACGACGAAGTTCGGGAGCGTGCAAAGGTACGCCAGGTCGAACGAGCCGGCGTGAGTCGCGCCGTCTGCGCCGACCAGGCCCGCCCGATCTAAGGCAAAGCGCACCGGCAGATTCTGAATGGCGACGTCGTGCACCACCTGATCGTACGCCCGCTGCAGAAACGTCGAGTAGATCGCACAGAACGGACGGTAGCCCTGCGCTGCCAGCCCAGCGGCAAACGTCACCGCATGCTGCTCGGCGATGCCGACGTCGAAAGTACGATCGGGAAAGCGCTGCTCGAACCGATCGAGGCCTGTGCCGGACGGCATGGCGGCGGTAATCGCCACCACCTTGGGGTCCCGCTCCGCCTCACCGGCAAGCGCATCGGCGAATACCTGGGTGTAGCTGGGGGGGCCTGCGGGGCCCTTGTCCTGCTTGCCCGACACCACGTCGAACTTGACCACGCCATGGTATTTGTCGGCGCTGCTCTCGGCCGGAGCATAGCCCTTGCCCTTCTGCGTCACCGCATGGATCAGCATCGGCCCATGATCCGCGTCGCGGACGTTCTCCAATATCTCGACCAGGCTTACCACGTCATGCCCATCGACGGGACCGACGTAGTAGAAGCCAAGCTCCTCGAACAACGTCCCGCCCGTCATCATGCCGCGAGCATATTCCTCCAGCCGCTCGGCCGCGCGCTGCACGGGGGCGGGCATCTTGCTCGCAAGCCGGGCAGCGAAACGCCGCGGAGTGAGATATTTCTGGCTCGAGACCAACCGGGCGAGCGCGTTGCGCAAGCTGCCGACGGGCGGCGCGATCGACATGTCGTTGTCGTTGAGGATGACGATCAGGCGGTTGCCGGCGCCGGCCGCGTTGTTCATCGCCTCATACGCCATGCCGGCCGTCATGGCGCCATCGCCGATCACCGCGACCGCCCGGCCGGGCTCGTTCGACAACTTGCTGGCGATCGCAAACCCAAGCGCCGCGCTGATCGAGGTCGAGCTATGCGCTGCTCCGAACGGATCGTAGTCGCTTTCGGACCGCTTGGTGAACCCGCTCAGCCCTTCACCCATGCGGATGGTGCGGATGCGGTCGCGGCGCCCGGTCACGATCTTGTGCGGATAGCATTGGTGGCCGACGTCCCAGATCAGCTTGTCGGTGGGCGTGTCGAAAACATAGTGGATGGCGATCGTAAGCTCGACCACCCCAAGCCCGGCCCCGAGGTGGCCCCCGGTAACGGAGACCGCAGCGATGGTCTCGGCCCGCAACTCCGCACAAAGCTGCGGTAGCTGATCCTTGGACAGGCGGCGGATATCGGCGGGCGAGCTGATCGTGTCGAGCAGCGGAGTCTCGGGTAGCACGGACATGATTTCGCCCTAACGCACGGAAGAACCGAAGTCGAATAGGCTCTTAGGGCAGTGTGCGCCGGCTCAGCTGCACTCGCCGCAGGTGCCACGCACCTCGATTACCGGACGGACCGGCGCGAAACCGCTCTTCTGCGCCGCTTCACGCACGCCCCCCGAGATCTTGTCGTCATCAATGTGGGTGGTCTGCCCACAACTGTCGCAGATCAGGAAGATGCAGTCGTGCAGGCAGCCGGGGTGGGCGTTCGCGACATAAGCGTTGGCGCTCTCCACTCGCATCGCGAGGTTGGACGTCACGAATAAATCCAGGATTCGGTAGACACTGTTGGCGGCCACCCGGCGGCCCTGCGCCTTGGATACGGCTTCCGCGATGTCGTAGGCGCTAGCCGGGCGATCGAAGCCGGCAAGAGCTTCGAATACGGCTTGGCGCATGTCCGTCCATTGTTCGCCCGCGTCGGTCAGGCGGGTCTTGGCGGCGTCGCGCAGGTCGTCGCCCGCGTGCAGATGATGGCTGTGACTACCCATCGAGCAAAGATACGCGGCGCATGGGGTCGGCACAAGGTGCGCCCTCAGGACGTTGCCCCGCCATGCCTACCCCATAATCCAAGCCGATCGACGAAGAAGACGTCCGCAACGATCCGAACGCGCCCGCTGGCCGCGACGACCACCATGGCGAAGGCGCGACCCGTGGGACCAGCCGGATGGAGGCGTTCGCCGATGGGGTGTTCGCTATCGCCTTCACCTTGCCGGTGGTCGAGATCGTGCTGCCTGACCCGGAAGGTCCGACGAGCCACTTGGGAGCCGACCTGCTCGAGCTGTGGCCGTCCTACCTCGGCTATCTCCTCGCCAGCGCGGTGATCGGCCTCCACTGGCTCATCACCACTTCTCCGGCGCTATCTACCGCACCACGGGACACTGGTTCCTGATCGCAACGGTGATCTCCTCGGCGCCATCGGATTTATCGCCTTTCCGTCCCGTGCTGGTTGAGCACGTCATGGGATCCCTTGGCGCAGCAAGCCGCAGCAGAATATTTCGTGCTGTCGATGGCAGTCCTCGCCTGGTCGTGGCTGCTGAAGTGGACGGTCGGCTGGCGGCGCAATCAGGTCGATAGCCGCCTGGCGATGGACTATGTCCGTCATCTCAACCGGCGCTACTGGCTGTTCGCGCTGCTCAACACTGCGGCCGCTGTGCTGGTGTATGCGCACTGGCCGTCCGGCCTGGCCTTGTGCGGCATCCTGACGGCCACCCTGCTGATCCCACCGCGCACCCCGCGCTACCACACGGAAGCACCGATCGTGGAAGGGGAAAGCTAGTCCCGTCCGAACGGGTGAATGGAACCACGCCGGTTGAGGTCGTGGCCGAGCGCCAGGATCAGAACCCCCACCATGGTCGCTGCTGCCTCGCTGCCGTCGTGCGGCAGGGTCAAGGCGCCAGCCATCACTCCAAGGCCAAGGCCGCCAACCGCCACCGGCATGACGAAGCCATGCTCCAGCGCTCCGCGACTGAGGGCAAAGGCGCCCAACGCCATGGCAATGGACAGCCCGACCTCATGGATCCATGCAGCCCCGAGCGCGCCCCCGGCTACCGACAGCATCGCCACGACGACGGTGGTCGCAACGCAATGCACCAGGCACAGCCCCGAGAGGCCGATTGCCAACCGGTCGAGCCGGTGAGTCGGGTGGGCAAGCTGAAGCATCGGGAGGTAATATACAGCTACAAGCCCGAAGTTACAACATCACATTAACACGCGCCTTGGACATTATGTCCAGCTTGCCGTTCCTTGGGCCGCCCGCCATATCGCTCGCCAACATGACTGCCACTACCACCTTGCCCAGCCCCATCCGGAACATGAAGGCTGCGGAAGCCCGCTCAAGTGCGGTCGCCGGTTGGCTTTTCGTTCTCGCCGGCCTGATCTTCTTGATGGTAAT
>CADCWB010000112.1 GCA_902806295.1 uncultured Sphingomonas sp.
ATCTCCTTCAGCCTCGGCGACGGCCTGCGCCCCGGCAGCATCGCCGACGCCAACGACGAAGCGCAGTTCGCCGAGCTCTATACGCTGGGCGAGCTGACCAAGAAGGCGTGGGAGCACGACTGCCAGGTGATGATCGAGGGCCCCGGCCATGTGCCGATGCACAAGATCAAGGAGAATATGGACAAGCAGCTCGCCAGCTGCGGCGAGGCGCCCTTCTACACATTGGGGCCGCTCACCACCGACATCGCGCCCGGCTACGACCACATCACGTCGGGGATCGGCGCGGCGATGATCGGCTGGTTCGGCACGGCGATGCTTTGCTACGTCACCCCCAAGGAGCATCTCGGCCTGCCCGACCGCGACGACGTCAAGGTCGGCGTTGTCACCTACAAGCTTGCCGCCCACGCCGCCGACCTCGCCAAGGGCCACCCGGCCGCCAAGCTCCGCGACGACGCGCTCAGCCGCGCCCGCTTCGAGTTCCGCTGGCGCGACCAGTTCAACCTCAGCCTCGATCCCGACACCGCCGAGGCCTACCACGACCAGACCCTCCCCGCCGAAGGCGCCAAGACCGCCCACTTCTGCTCCATGTGCGGCCCCAAGTTCTGCAGCATGAAGATCACCCAGGAGGTGCGCGACTTCGCCGCCAAGCAGGAAGCCGGCATGCTCAATTCCTCCCCGAGCTCGCTCTGGGAGGGGGACCGCTCGCCGCCGGCGAGTGGTGGAGGGGCCGACGCCTCAGCGGAAGCACAAGCCGGCATGGCCGAGATGAGCCAACGCTACCGCGACGGCGGCGACCTCTACCTGCCAGCAAAGTACTGAGCGGTGGCCGACGACAAGGTAAAAAGCCCGGCCTCCTACTTCCCCTCGATCGAGAAGACCTACGGCAAGCCCATCGCCGAATGGCTTATCCTGATCCGCGCGCGCCAGCCGGCCAAGCACATGGAGCTGGTCAAGTTCCTCAAGGACGAACACGGCATGGGCCACGGCCACGCCAACGCGCTGGTGGCGGCGACGTTGGCGGAGGGGTGAGGGTGGCGGGATCTCGCTGAGCTAAGTCGCGACCGTTAGTTCCGCTGGCGCGCCAGTCGACATCAGCCTCGACCCCCGACGATGTTCCATAGCAAACCTTCCCCTGAGGGCGTTGGATGGCCCACGCCTCCCTTGCCGGCCCGACTAATGCCGTTAACATGCTCACGCCGATCACCATACTCGCATTATGCGGGAGTTGAATTTCGATGCTTCGAACGATTTGGACGAAGGCGCTCGCCGCTTTTCTTGCAGAGTATTATTGGGATCCACTTCCCATTTTCCATTCGCGCATCTGCTCTCAGCCGTTCGTCAGGCGCGACCGCTGAAATGAGTCCTCAGGTGACGCCTCGCTGAAGATCGCTAGGCACGAGCGTAGCTTCATCGCGTCCAGCTCGCCCAGGATCGCCTCGGCGCTGCCCCCCGCCTCCAAATGCGGACAGAGCGCGTCCGAACACTCGCGCAGCCTCGATCCAAGCAGCGGGTGAGCCAGGTAGGCGCGGGCTTCTTCCTCGCCTGACAGGCCATAATGTTTGGCGGTGGCGCTTCGGCCGAGGTCGCGGTGCTGGGGAAAGATGAACCACATCCAGTGGCTCCGCTTGTGGCCGGCCTTCAGCTCGGCCAGCGCCCGTTCGTAGACGCCGCTGCCCTGCGCCTCGACGAAGCGCTGGAGGTTGAACGGGTCGGTCACGGCCATGCGCTCCTCCGCCGGTGCGCTTGTCGAAATGGCTGTCCTACAGCCCTCCTTGTGCTTCATCCTGCCCGATGCAGCCCGCCGCCACCGCTCGCGCCACTGTCCGCACTCGCCATCCGACAGCCAAGGTGCTGGCGCACAAAAACGCCTCGTCAGTGCGACCATTGGGACCATTCGCGGCGGTCGGCCGCGCGGCCCCGGAGCAGGATCGCTGTTCGGCGCCATGCGCTAACTTCGCCAAAAAGGGGGCGCCGGCCTCGCCGCCGGCGCCCAGATCGGTGCGTGCTCTCGCCCGATTACATGCCGTTGCCGGGGGTGGTGGTGTTGCCGCCGCCGGTGCCCGACGAAGTGTTGCCGGTTCCGCCGCCCGTACCGCCCGTGCCGGTCGTGCCGGTCGTGCCAGTGGTGCCGGTCGTGCCGCCGGTCGTGTTGGTGGTGCCGGTCGCGCCCGTGCTGGTGCCGGTACCGGTGGTGCCGGTTCCCGTGGTGCTGCTGTTCATGTCGCCGCTCATGCCGGCGTTCATGTCGCTGCCCATGCCGGCATTCATGTCGCCGCCCATGGTGTTCATGTCGGTCATTCCGGCGTTCATGTCGGTCGACATCATGTTGGCGTCGGTCGCCTCCATGTTGTTCGCTTCCGAACCGCCGCCACCGCAAGCGGACAGCGCGGACAGCCCGACGGCGACGATAAGGCTCTTGGTGATGTTCATGGCTTCAGCTTCCCTCTGGTTGGAGCAGAGGCAAGCAGCGCCCGATGCCACCCTTAAGTTCCTACGGTTCGGTCACTTTTTCAGGTTTGAGCGACCGGCTTGCAGGCGCCGGGTGGTTGCTCCACCATCCTTCGCGAGGGGAGAGAAACTCATGGCGGACCCGACGGCGACGGAAGAAATCGATGCCAAGCTGGCGGCGCTCGGCGACGACTGGCGCGGCCTGGCCCTGGCCCGGATGCGCGCGCTGATCCTGGCGGCCGATCCGGCAATCGTGGAGGAGGTCAAGTGGCGCAAACCGACCAACCCCGCCGGCGTTCCGGTCTGGTCGCACGGCGGCATCATCTGCACGGGTGAGCTCTACAAGGGTAAGGCGAAGCTGACCTTTGCCCATGGCGCCAAGCTGCCCGACCCGGCCGGCCTGTTCAACGGCAGCACCGGCGGCAACACCATGCGCGCGATCGACATCGCCGAGGGGCAGGAGATCGACGCGGCGGCGTTCACCGCGCTGGTCCGCGCGGCGGTGGCCTTCAACCTGGCGAAGTAGGCCGGGCCCACCGAGCGCTAGTCGAAGATTTCCTCCAGGAAGCTCTTGCGCCGCTTGTGCGGCTTGTGACCGTAGCCATAGCCCTGCGGCGGGTAGGCGGGCTGGCCCCAGGGTGCCTGCTGCGGGGCTTGCGGCGGCGGGGGCGCTTGCGGGGCGGGCTGGGCGGCGGGCACGCTGGCTTCCTCGTTGCGGGCGATGATCTTGTCGAGCTCGCCGCGATCGAGCCACACGCCGCGGCATTGCGGGCAATAGTCGATCTCGATCCCCGACCGCTCGCTCATCTGCAGCGTGGTTCCGTCTACCGGGCATTGCATGGCTCTCATCTCCTGATGCTTGGACCACAAGGTAGCGAGCCGCCGCCACCGCACAAGAAGCGGGCGCGCAGCGAGCCTAGCGGCTCAACCGCACCAAGGCCTCGTCCAGCGCCTGCAGGAAGCGAGAACGGTCGGCCTTGGTGAACGGAGCCGGTCCGCCCACCACGTCCCCGCCCACTCGCAGGTCGGCCATGATCGCCCGCGTCGCCAGCGCTCCGCCGATGCTGGCGCTCGTGAACGGCTTGCCGTTGTGCCCGATCACCGCCGCGCCGTGCTTGAGGCAGCGGTCGGCCAGCAGGATGTCGCCGGTGATCACCACGGTGCGCACGGTCGCCTGCGCCACGATCCAGTCGTCGGCGGCATCGAACTTGTCGCTGACCACTTGCCGCTCGATCAGCGGGTGCGCGGGCACCCGCAGCCAGGCGTTGCTGACCACCACCACCGGCACCCCGCGACGCAGCGCCACGCGGTAGATCTCTTCCTTGACCGGGCAGGCGTCGGCATCGACCAGGATGCGGAGCCGGGGCTCGCCGGCCCCGGTCGGCTCAGTCATGCACGGTCTCTCCGCGCTCCAGCATGGCGACCCACTTGGCGATCGCGCCTTCGCGCTTGGCCGGGTCGCGCACGTCGTGAAGGCGGTAGAGGATGGCGTAGCGATTGGCGCGCGTCAGGCTGGCGAAGAAGGTTGCCGCCGCCGGATTCGCCGCCAACGCCGCCGCCAGATCGTCCGGCACCTCGATCCGGCTCGCCGGGGGATAGGCCATATCCCAGCGCCCATCCGCCTGGGCCGCTTCGATTTGCTTGAGCCCGACTGGCCGCACCCGCCCCTCGGCGAGCAGCTGCTCGGCCCGCTCGGCATTGACCTGCGACCACTTCGATCTGGGCCGGCGCGGCATGTAGCGGATCAGGTAGAAGCGCTCGTCGTAGCGGTTGAGCAGCCCGTCAATCCAGCCGAAGCACAGCCCGCTGTCCACCGCCTCCGCCAGGTTGATGCTGGCGACCCCCGCGCCCTTCTTGGCCAGCTTCAGCCAGATGCCTGGGTGATCGGCCGGCTGCTCGCCCAGCCACCGCTCCAGCTCGGCCTGATCGGCGAAGTGCATGATCGGCAGCCCGGCCCGCTGTTCCGGCGTGGAGTTCACTCCGGGCGCCATTGCGACTCGCTCAGTCGTCGCGCTTGACGCTGCCCTTGGTCGACGGATTGGCGGCGATGGTCTTCTCCTTCTTCGCCTTGGGTTTGCGCGTTTCCTTGCTCGACTTCATCTGACCTTTGGCCATGTTCCTGCCCTCCTATCTGCCCGCGAAACGAACCGGCGGCCCAACTGTGCCCCGGCTGTTGCGCGCGCACCACAAAAACCCGTTTGCCGCGGCATCGGTCACCCCAGCCGGCTGAACAGCGCGGCGATATAGACGATGAAGAGAACCGCCATCGCCGACGTCAGCAACTGATGCACCCGTTCGCGCCGGCTCAGTGCGGCGACCGCCGCGAAGGCAAGGAAAACCAGGTGGAAGATCAAGTTCTCGCGCTCGGGCAGCCGGCCCTCCAGCACCCACTCGCGTAAGACGCTCCAGGCCACCGCCGCGAAGAGCATCCCGAAGAAGGCCCGCACCTCGCGGAAATAATGGTCTTTCAGGTCGAGCTGTTCAATCGGCGACACGTCCGGCAGCACGATTGCCGCCAGCATGTAGATCAGCCCGGTCTGGACCAGGGTGGTGGCAAAGGCGGCGAACGACCAATCGGTGCGCTCGGTCAGCGCGAAGCTCGCCCACCAGTGCTGCGTCACCATGGCCAGCACCAGCACCGACCAGACCAGCGGCAGCGGGTAGAAGCGCACGCTCCGCCGCGACAGGATCAGCGCGCGATAGCCCTGCAGCACTTGCTGCACCGCCAACCCGAGGATGATCGACAGCAGCACCGACAGGTAGGAGAATGCATCCATCCGCTCCGCGCCCCCTCCCGCGCCGATGTTCCGCCTAGAGCGCCGCTATTGCCGCCACAGAGGCCCGCGTCGGCGAACTAGCGCTTCAGCGCTTGCACTGCCGCCAGCGTCTTGACGACGTGCTCCTTCCAGCCGAGGTCGGAGTGGAAAAAGGTCACCCGCCCGTCCGGCGCGATGACGTAGCTGGTGCGATTGCTCATGCCGGACTGCGGCAGCGTGACGTCGTAGGCCTTGATCAGCGCCGGCGAGGCGGTCGCGACCGGAAACTCGCCGCGGCAGGCCTCGACGCTGAACTTCTTGAGCGTGGGCAGATCGTCCGCGCTCATGCCGACCACTCGGGCGCCGGCCTTGCGGAACTCCGGCATGGCGTCGCTGAACGCCTTGGCCTCCAGCGTGCAGCCCTGGGTGAAGGCCTTGGGGTAGAAGTAGAGCACGACGGGCCCGCTCTTCAACTGCTCGGCCAAGCGCAGGCGGAAAGGCTTGCCGGCCAGCGCGCCGGTGGTGCGGAAATCGGGCGCCTTCGCCCCGACGGGCAGAGCGGCAAGGGCGGGACTGGACAGCCCCAGGCAGAGGGCGGCGGCGAGGATCAGGCGGCGCATGTCAGCTACTCCAATGAATGGCGCGAGCCTACTCGCCGACAAACGACCCGTCCATGCCGCCTCCATCCAGCGCCAGCGCGCGCCGCACGCGAGCCGCCTTGCAGCAGGCCGCCACCAGCTCCTTGCCATTTGCCGAAGGCCGCTCCACCAAACCGGTGGCGGCTGCAGTCCGCCAAAAAGCCGCGGTTCCCGTTAATTCGACCTAGCTGGTAGCTCCGGCGGTGACCGACACAGTCAGCGTGGCTGGCTTGTGTCCGGCGACCGACGGCCAGCGCGCCTCCAGCTGATGGGGACCGGCGGAGAGCTCCACGGCGATGAAGCGATTTTGGCCCAGTCGCCCAAGCTCTACCCCGTCCACGCTCAGCATCGGTTTGAACAGCAGCGGCTCTGCCTGATCCCGAAACAAGATCAGCGTGGCGGGCAGGACCGGAGGGACAGGCGCGAGGGCGAGCCACAGCGCAGCCAGAGGCGGCATGCAAACATCCTTTCACCTCGGCACCAGCGTTGGCTAGCAGGCCTTCATGCGTCCCGCTAGCGGGCAGCTTGGCTCAACGATCGGACGCGAGCCAGCCCGTAGCGATGTAGAGGATGATCGCGATTGGTCCCGTGATCAGCACGGCGAGTACCAGGGCCAGCCGCACGATCAGCGGATCAAGGCCGGTGTAGTCGGCCACGCCGGCCCCGACGCCCATCAGCTTGGCGTCGTGACGATTGAGTATGAACTTGTTTTCCATGGCGGCAGCTTCCTTAATTGTCGCGCTCAGGCGAGCGGTAGCGGGCCAATGGCAGCGGATACGAACAACAGGGCCGTGACGAAGGCGCCGGCGAAGCTGATGGCGATCTGGCGGGTGGGCGACTTGGAAACGAACATCTGAATAACTCCCCTTGAGCAATGGCGCCGGTCCGACCTTCGGAACCGACGCCATCACCAATGCAGGGGCCGTGCCAAACCGAATTTCCCTAATGGAAACAGTCGAAGACGCTCACTTGCTCGCGTCCTCTTCCGTAGCTTTTACCATCGCTTGGCAAATCGCGCCAACTCACCCGTTGACGATGGTGCCGCCATTGGGATGCAGCACCTGCCCACTCATGTAGCTGCTGTCTTCGCAGGCTAGGAACAGGAAGGACGGCGCGACTTCGTTCGGCTGGCCTGGTCGCTTCATCGGAGTGTCCTTGCCGAACTCCGGGATCTTTTCGGGCCTCTGCCCGCCGAACGGATTGAGCGGCGTCCAGATCGGGCCTGGTGCGACGGCGTTCACGCGAATGCCTTTCTCGACCAGGTTCTGTGACAGCGAGCGGGTGAAGGCGGTGATCGCACCCTTGGTCGAGCTATAGTCGAGCAGTTCGGGCGCACCCTTGTACATGGTGATGGAGGTGCAGTTCACGATCGCTGCGCCCTCCTTCAGGTGGGGCATGGCCGCCTGCGTCAGGAAGAACATGGAAAATATGTTGGTCTGGAAGGTGCGCTTGAGCTGCTCTTCCGTGATGTCGGTGATTTCCTTGTCCGGGTGCTGCTCGCCGGCATTGTTCACCAACACGTCCAAACGCCCGAACGCATCCCCCACCTGTTGCACGGCCCGCTCGCAGAACTCCTTGGAGCCGAGGTCGCCCGGGATGGCGATTGCGCGACGACCCTCGGCCTCGACGAACTTTTTCGTGTCCTGCGCGTCGTCATGTTCGCACAGGTAGAGGATGGCGACGTCGGCTCCCTCCCGGGCGTAAAGGGCCGCGACTGCCCGGCCGATGCCGCTGTCGGCCCCGGTGACAATCGCCACCTTGCCCTCCAGCCGCCCCGAGCCCGGATAGCGCGGTTGCCAGTCCGGCTTCTGGTCCATCTGGCTTTCGTGACCGGGCAGCTGGTCGCCTTCATGCACCGGCGGTTCGATGATCTCGGCCATTCGACCTACTCCTTTGCAGCGATGCCGGCGCCAGCGTCGCCGAACGCTTCAACCGTGGACTGATCCTGCGCGTCGTGGGGAGGTGCCTTCTCGACCGGCGTTTCGCCATCCTTGCCGGCGGTGAAGCTGGTCCGGTTGCCGTCGCCGGGATCGTCGGACATGGCGTTGTTCTGGTTCTGGGGCGCGTCGCCCGTACCCTGATGCTTGCTCTGGCTCATGCTACCTCCACTAAGCCGAGCGATATGGCTCAGCCTTCGCGAGAGATAACGCCCGGGGCGGCGGGCCGCTCCTTCACCTGAGCGGCCGGAATCGTCGACACGGCGCGGCACTCGGCCACGATCGTGGGAAAGTCGAAGTCGCTGCTTGAGGCCAGCGCGGCGCCGGTCGCCGCCGAGCAAGCGGCATGGCTCTCGTAACGGGTCGCGACCGTAGCCACCGGTTGGCATGCGGCCGACCCGTCCGCACAGCCCAAGATGGCGATCACGTAAGCAGCTGGACCCATGACAATCACTCACTTTCGCAAGAACTTGCCAGTCATAACCGCGAGATAAGCGGGCTGTTCCAATCATTTCGGACCCGCCGATTGCGGGTAGGTATCGTACCCCCTACCTCACGGTCGATGGTACCAGCGGCAGCAGACGAGACGGCTCCCCGGGCTAAGGGGTGGAATACTCTGCTGCGCTTTCTCCCCATGCTGTGGCCCGAGGGCGAGCGTGAGCTGAAGTTACGGGTCGTGGTGGCCGTGCTGCTGGTGCTGGTCGGCAAAGCCGCGACGCTCGGCATGCCGTTCCTCTACAAGGCAATCATCGACCGGATGAGCGGCCCGGCTCAGGCCGCGGGCGTGGTGATCGGCTTGGTGGTCGCTTATTCGGTGGCGCGGTTCGGCGGCGTGCTGGCCGACAATCTGCGCAACGCGGTGTTCGAGAAGGTCGGCCAGAGCGCCGCGCGGCGGCTGTCAGCGCGGGTGTTTCGGCACATCCACAACCTGTCGCTGCGGTTTCACCTGGAGCGGCGCACCGGCAGCCTGACCAAGATCGTAGAGCGCGGGACCAAGAGCATCGACATGATGCTCTATTTCCTGCTGTTCAACATCGCTCCGACAATCATCGAACTCACCGCCATCTGCATCATCTTCGGGGTGAAGTTCGGCGCCGGCATGGTGGTGGCTACGCTGGCAATCGTCGCCGTCTACATCGGTTTCACCCGGTGGGTGACCGAGTGGCGCTCCAAGATCCAGCGCGAGATGAACGAGGTGGATAACAAGGCGATCGGCCGCGCGGTCGACAGCCTGCTCAACTACGAGACGGTCAAGTATTTCGGCGCGGAAGAGCGCGAGGCCCGGCGCTACGACAACGCCATTGCAGCCTACACGGTCGCCGCCACCCGCAACGAAACCTCGCTCGCCTGGCTCAACATCGGGCAGAGCCTTATCACGAACACCATGATGGCCGGGGCGATGGGCTTCACCGTGTGGGGCTGGAGCCAAGGCCGCTTCACCCCGGGCGACGTGGTGCTGGTAAACAGCCTGCTGATGCAGCTGTTTCGCCCGCTCGACATGCTCGGCTGGGTGTATCGCTCGATCCGCCAGGGGCTGATCGATATGGAGGCGATGTTCGACCTGACCGACACGCCGGCGGAGGTGGTCGACCGGCCGGGCGC
>CADCWB010000113.1 GCA_902806295.1 uncultured Sphingomonas sp.
GATGATCTCGCGGATCTTGTCCTTGGGCACGCTCATGGTCTCGATCCGCGGCGCGTGGGCCGACAGCTCGCCACGGGTGGAGTCGAGCGCCTTGGCCATCTCGCCCAGGATGTGGGCGCGGCCTTCCTTGGCCTGGGCCAGGGCGACCGTCATGATCTCCTCGGTGATGCCCGCGACCTTGATGTCCATCTGCAGCGCGGTGACGCCGTTCTCGGTGCCCGCGACCTTGAAGTCCATGTCACCGAGGTGGTCCTCGTCGCCCAGGATGTCGCTGATCACCGCGAAGTCCTGGCCCTCTAGAATCAGGCCCATGGCAATGCCGGCCACCGGCGCCTTCAATGGAACGCCCGCGTCCATCATCGCCAGGCTGCCACCGCACACCGTCGCCATCGACGAGGAGCCGTTGCTCTCCGTGATGTCGGACAGCACGCGGATGGTGTAGGGGAACTCCTCGTTGGACGGCAGCATCGGGTGCAGCGCGCGCCAGGCGAGCTTGCCGTGACCGACTTCGCGACGCCCTGGCGCACCGAAGCGGCCGACTTCACCGACCGAGTAGGGCGGGAAATTGTAGTGCAGCATGAAACGCTGGTAGGAGAGACCCTCCAGACCGTCGATCATCTGCTCGGCGTCCTTGGTGCCCAGCGTGGTGGTGCAGATCGCCTGCGTCTCACCGCGGGTGAACAGCGCCGAACCGTGGGTGCGGGGCAGGAAACCGACCATCGCCTCGATCGGACGGACCGTCTTGGTGTCTCGGCCGTCGATGCGGCGGCCTTCCGTCAGGATGGCACCGCGAACGA
This sequence comes from uncultured Sphingomonas sp., assembly GCA_902806295.1. Taxonomy (GTDB): domain Bacteria; phylum Pseudomonadota; class Alphaproteobacteria; order Sphingomonadales; family Sphingomonadaceae; genus Sphingomicrobium. The sequence continues at coordinate 798 of CADCWB010000113.1, forward strand.
TATCCGCTTCCAGCACCTTGACCAGCTTGGCAGCGACGAGCTGCTCCTGCGTTTCCGCGTCGGCGAAGGCTTCCTTGGCCTTGGCGCGGGCGGCGTTCAGCAGGTCCGAACGTTCGGCCTTGCCGGTCACCCGGTAAGCGGCGGCGATGTCGGCGCCGATCAGGTCCTTGAGCTTCGCCTTGACCGCAGCCTTGTCGTCGCTCTGCTTAAGCTCCCACGGGTCCTTGGCTGCCTGCTCGGCCAGGTCGCAGATCGCGTTGACGACCTTGCGCGACGCTTCGTGCGCGAACACCACGGCGCCGAGCATCTCCTCTTCCGACAGCTCCTGAGCCTCGGATTCGACCATCATCACGGCATTGCCGGTGGCGGCGACGACGAGGTCAAGTTCGCCTTCCTTGATCTGGTCCTGGGTGGGATTAAGAACGTACTCGCCATCGACATAGCCGACGCGGGCAGCGCCGATCGGGCCCATGAAGGGCACGCCCGACAGGGTGAGCGCTGCGGACGCGGCGATCATCGCCACGATGTCCGGCTCGTTCTCGCCGTCGTAGCTGAGCACGTGCGCGATCACGAGGACTTCATTGTAGAAGCCTTCCGGGAAAAGCGGGCGGATCGGCCGATCGATCAAACGGCTGGTCAGCGTTTCCTTTTCGGTCGCGCCGCGCTCACGCTTGAAGAAGCCGCCCGGGATGCGCCCGGCGGCGGAGAATTTTTCCTGATAGTGGACGGTCAGCGGGAAGAAGTCCTGTCCCGGCTTCACGTTCTTGGCGGCGGTGACCGCGCAGAGGACGACGGTTTCGCCCATGGTGGCAAGTACGGCGCCGTCGGCCTGACGGGCGATGCGGCCGGTCTCGAGCTTCAGCGTCTTGCCGCCGAGATCGATTTCAACAGTCTTGATGTCAAACATTTGGTGTCCTTCTCCCGGCGGGCAGATCCCGGCGGGGCAGCTAGTTCGCGGGCTGTCCGGCTCGCGGGCGGTCTGGAGCAGTTACTCTAGCCCCAAGGGCTCCACGCCGGATTGCGTACGAGCCCAGATAGTCAAAGGGCGCCGCGATGGGCGCCCTTCACGTGATTGTTATTTGCGCAGACCCAGCTTCGCGATCAGGTCCAGGTAGCGCTGCGTGTCCTTGCGCTTCAGATAGTCCAGCAGCGAGCGCCGCTTGTTGACCATCATCAGCAGGCCGCGGCGGCTGTGATTGTCCTTGGCATGGGTCTTAAAGTGCTCGGTCAGGGTGACGATGCGATCGGTAAGAATTGCGATCTGCACCTCGGGCGAGCCGGTGTCGCCGCTCTCACGGCCATGTTCGGAAATAAGCGCCTGCTTGCGCTCCGCAGTAATCGACATCGGGCAACTCCTTATTCGTTAGATGTTGAACCCGCGCACGACCTTGAGGCCATGGTCCGAAACCTCCACCAGCGCCACGGGACGTTCATCGTCGGTGGCGAGGTACAGGCCCGGTGACACGGGGGCCCCGAGAAGCTGCCGTCCTTGGCGGAGCAGCAATGCGTCCTCGGGAGTGACGGGGAGGGCCGGGATGTCGTCCAGCCCCGCGGTAAGCGGGAGGACCGCCCCATCAAGCTCGCGCGCCTTAGCGGCTTCACTTAAGAAGTCCAGCGATATCGCCTGGTCAAGCCCGAACGGTCCGGCTTTGGTGCGGCGAAGCTCGACGACGTGGCCGACGGTTCCCAAAGCAAGGGAGATGTCGCGTGCGAGCGAGCGGATATAGGTGCCCTTGGATACCGTAGCGGCGAAGCTTGCCTCATCCCTGCCGCAGGTCAGGATCGACAGCGAGTGGATGGTGATCGAGCGCGGCTGAAGCACTACGGTCTCACCGGCCCGGGCCAGTTCGTAGGCGCGCCGGCCATCGACCTTGAGCGCGGAATAGGCGGGCGGCAGCTGCTCAATGACGCCGGTGAAGCTTTCCAGCGTGGCTTCGATCTCCGCTCGCGTTGGGCGATGCTCGCTGCTCGCCACAACTGCGCCCTCGGCATCGAGCGTGCTGGTCTCGGTCCCGAACTGCACCTTGAACTCATAGGCCTTGGTTGCGTCCAGCATACGACCGGCCAGCTTGGTCGCCTCGCCGATCGCAATGGGCAGCACGCCGCTGGCGAGCGGGTCCAGGGTTCCGCCGTGGCCGACCCGATGCTTGCCGTAGCCCGCCAAGCGCAAGGCCCGTTTCACCGCTCCGACGCACGGCGTGGAGCCGGTGCCGACCGGCTTGTCGAGGATTAGCCAGCCGTGAAGGTGGACGTCAGGGGTGGCGCTCGGCATAAGCCCGCCTACCGGGCCGCTTGGCCATAGCAAAGGATTTCCAAGCCCTGCTCGAGATCGTCGGTACTTGCGACAAGCGCATCTTCGGGCTGGACCCGGCGGAGCGGCTCAAGCGCCAGATCCATGCAGTGAATCGCCTGCGCGACAAGCACGGCAAGCCGCGGATGGGCGTCGCCGCGAGTGCCTCGGCCGTGATCGATGAGGCTGCCCTGCAATGGCTGTTGGACAATCCCGGGCAATTGCTCACCTCGGCTAAGGGAACACCGCTTGCGGTCGCCGCGCCCGTCGAGAGAATCTCTGAGGCACGCGCTGTTGTCGAGCGGGGCGGCCCAGGAACTATTGCTGGTGGCCGCCACTTCGTACGCAAGCTTCGGCGCCGGGTCGAACTGCTCGGCGTTTCCCTCGACGAGGGCGCGCGCGGATCAGTTGAGCGGCGCCTTTATGGCAATGCCTACAAGGGCGTGACCGACCTCATCACCAAATATGTGTGGCCCGAGCCTGCGTTCCACGTCACGCGGCTCTGCGCCAGGCTGCGGATGACTCCCAACATGGTGACCAGCGTGGGCGTGCTACTGATGTTCATCGCCACCTACCTGTTCCACGAAGGCCACCTCGGCTGGGGCCTGCTTGCCGCTTGGACCATGACCTTCCTCGACACCGTCGACGGCAAGCTGGCCCGCGTAACCGTGACATCTAGCTGGTTCGGCAACTTGCTGGACCACGGCACCGACATTCTTCACCCTCCTCTATGGTGGTGGGCGGTCACCGTTGGCCTTGCAGGGATCGAGCCTGCGCGGACCGACACACTGTGGCTGAGCTTCACTGTTGTACTCATTACCTATGTCGTGAGCCGTATCCTGGAAGAAGGCTTCAAGCGGAAGTTCGGCTTCAATGCGTTCATCTGGCAGCCCTTTGATAGTCGATTTCGAATGGTCATCTCACGCCGCAACATCTTGTTGCTTGTTCTAACCATTGGCCTTGTCGCGGGCTTGCTCAGCGAGAGCTGGGTCGTTGCCGCGGCCTGGAGCTTCGTGTCCGTCCTGGTGCAAGGCTGGAGGTTCGTCACAGCCTGGCGGGCGGCGCGGTCGGGACCGCTGACCTGTTGGCTCGCCTGACCATTTCGCCACTCGCGAGCCGCATGGTCCTGCGGGAGTATCTTCCGTTCGGTGGGTGGTTGCTGACCTGGATGCTGCTTGGACTTGCCGTCGGGCATGCGGATGCCGTTCGCCTGCTGGCCGCCAACACCTTTGTCGGTGGGATCCGTGCCCTGTGCGGACTGGAAGTAGGGTCCATGCTGGCTCGCCGGGTCGACGGGAACCCGGGGGTCGTGAGGGCATCGCGCTGGGCTGCCGTCCGTATCGACGTGGTCAGTTTGTTTGCGATGGCAGTGCTGGTGGCGGCCTTGTTCCTGTTGCTGGATCTTCGGTCAATGGAGAAGGCCGGAGCCATGATCGCGATCGTCGCGACCAGCGTCATGGCTCGTCATCCGGGCCACCTGATCGCGGCAAGCAAGGTCCGCAACGTTAGCTGGCGAATGGGTGCGGCGGTCGTCGGCTCGATTGGAGCCGCGATCGTTCTCGGCTTCGGGCTAGGCTGGCTCGGAGCGGCGGTCGTGCTGGCCCTGCGCGAGTGGGGCGGATTGCTTGCCACCCTTTTGTTGGGGCCAAATCGAGCACCCAAGGCCGAGGTTCCGCGCCACGTGCTGCGCTTCGACGAGACCGCCGCGCAAACCGAGCGGGTCGCCCGGCGGCGGCTCACCTATCGGGTCAGCAAAGGGCTGCTCTCCATCCTGTTCGGACCGATTGGCGGCTTTGCCGCCCGAACCGGGCGCGGTGCTGGGCTGCATAGCCGGTTAAGCAAATTGGTCCCGCGGCACCGCAGCGGTGTTGCAATGCTTGCCGCGGTAAGCTTGTCCGTGACGGTTGGCGCGTTGGCAGTCAGTCGGGAGCCAGCATTGCTGTTCCTCTCCGCCGCCGCATTTCGCATCGCAGCTTCGGCCGGCAGCATGCTGCTGTGGTGGAACTATGCCGAAGTCGTTGCAAGCGATGACGACGACGACGAGGACGATGACTAACGCGGCAGGCCCAGGCTCATCTGTCGGGCACTGCTCTCGCTGATCCGCTGGAAGAAGTGGCGGCGGCACAGGGCGAGGTAACGCTCGTTGCCGCCAATCTCGGTCTGCTGTCCGCTGGTGATCGCGATCCCTCCTGCATCGACTCGCAGGTTCATGGTCGCCTTGCGCCCGCATTCGCAGACCGCCTTGAGCTCGACCAAAGCGTCGGCAAGCGCGAGCAGGGCGGCGCTGCCCGGGAAGAGCTGTCCCTGAAAGTCGGTCCGCAGACCATAGCAGAGCACGGGGAGGTCGAGTTCATCCGCCAGCCGGCAGAGTTGAAGCACCTGCTCGCGAGAAAGGAACTGGGCTTCGTCGATCAGCACGCAATGGAGATCGCGCGGCTTGCACTCCTCCGCGACGGCAGCGAACAGATCGGTGTCCGGATGGTAGGCATGAGCCTCCGCGCCAATCTCCAGTCGCGACACGATGCGGCCATGTCCGGAGCGCTCATCATGCGCCGCCGTCCACAACATGGTCGCCATGCCGCGCTCGCGATAATTGAAGTCGGCCTGCAGCAGGGTGGTCGATTTACCCGCGTTCATCGCGGCGTAGTAGAAGTAGAGCTTGGCCATAATCCCCCGTTCGCGCGCGGGTTCTAGACCGGCCACTCTTCCTTGAGAATGGAGAAGAGTACCGTATCGCGCACGTGGCCGGTCCAAGTGATGCGGTCCGCTCGGAGGACACCTTCCCGGGTGGCACCGAGCTTGGCCATGGCGGCTTGGCTGCGGGTGTTGCGTTGATCAACCCGGAACTCGACCCGCCGGATCCCGCGACTAAAAGCGCGGCGAAGCATCATATTCTTTATGCGCCCATTGAGCCCAGTCCCGCGCAGGTGCGGGCAATAGTAGGTGCCGCCGATCTCCAGCACTTGGCGGCTGTCATCGATGCCCAGGAAGCTCGACATGCCGGCCAGGTGGTTTCCATCGTAAAGAACGAAGACACGGTTGAGCGGGCTACCGGCGAACCCGTCTATGCTCGCGTCGAAGTGCTCGGGGTCAAACGAGGTCGAGTAGATCGACCAAATCTCGCTGTCTTCGGCGCAGGCGGCCTTGAGAGCGGCGCGGTGGTGTTCGGCGAATGGCTCGGCTCGGCAATCCTCCCCCACCATCGAGTCGCCAAGAGCGCTCATTCCTCGGCGAGATCCTGCGCGACATGGTCGGACCGCAGGATGGCGTCGATCTTGCCACCCTCATCGAAGCTCTCGTCGGCCAAGAACTTCAACTTGGCGGCATATTTGGTGTTCACTCGCCGGGCGACTTCGCTCTGCAGATAGGCGGTATTGGTCCGCAGAGCCTTCAGTACAACGTCTTCGTCCTGGCCGAGCAGCGGCTTCACGAACACCGTCGCGTGCCGCAGGTCGGGAGACATGCGCACCTCGGTAACGCTGACCAGATGACTTTGGAGCGTCTCGTCATGCACGTCGCCGCGCGCCAGCACCTCGCTGAGCACATGGCGCACCTGCTCGCCCACGCGCAGCAGGCGAACGGAGCGACCTTCCTGAGTTTCTGCCTTGCGCATGGTTTTCCCTGTCATGCTGAATTCGTTTCAGCATCTACTGGTCAACGTGAGCTGCGGCGCCCACGGAAAAGCGGACCCTGAAATAAGTTCAGGGTAACGCTACAGCGTCCGTGCGCGCTCCTCGACTTCGAACACTTCAAGGTTGTCGCCAGCCTTGATGTCGTTCGTGTCGGCCAACATCACGCCGCACTCCAGGCCGGCAATGACCTGCGCGACGTCGTCCTTGAAGCGCCGCAGCGAGGCGATGGTGGTCTTGGAGACGATCACGTCCTGACGGGTGAGGCGGGCGTTGAGGCCTTTGCGAATGACACCTTCCAGCACCAACAGACCGGCGGCCTTGTCGCGCTTGCCCGCGGGGAAGACCTCGCGGACCTCGGCGCGGCCGACCACCGTTTCGATGATCTCCGGACCCAGTTCGCCGGCCATGGCGCCCTTGGCCCAATCGGTGAGGTGATAGATCACGTCGTAATAGCGCAGCTCGGTCTTGTTCCGTGCGGCGACTTCGCGGGCCTTGGCATTGGGCCGGACGTTGAAGCCGATGATCGGCGCGCCGGTGGCGCTGGCCAGCGTGACATCGCTCTCAGTGATCGCTCCGACGCCCGAGTTCAGGATCCGCACCTTGATCTCATCGGTCGACAAGCGGCTCAACGCGTTGACGATCGCTTCCGCCGAACCCTGCACGTCGGCCTTGATCACCAGCGGAAACTCGATGGTGGTCGAGGCGCGGTTGGCAAACATATTCTCCAGGCTGATCGGCGCAGCCGTGGTGCGCTTGCGGTCGAGTACGCCCTGGCGGTAATCGGCGACCTCACGGGCACGGGCCTCATTCTCCACCACGGTCAGCTGGTCGCCGGCCGAGGGAACGGACGCGAGGCCGAGCACTTCGACCGGCATCGACGGCCCGGCTAGCTTGACCTGCCGGCCAAGGTCGTCGGTCATCGCGCGGACCTTGCCGCTGGCAGCTCCGACCACGAGCACGTCGCCGACCCGCAGGGTGCCGCGCTGAACCAGCACGGTCGCCAGCGGACCACGGCCCTTGTCGAGCTTGGCCTCGATCACGGTGCCTTCGGCAGCGCGATCGGGATTGGCCCTGAGCTCCAGGATTTCGGCCTGAAGCGCAATGGCGTCGAGCAAGCCGTCGAGGTTGGTGCCCTTGAGCGCCGACACTTCCACGTCCTGCACGTCGCCGCCGAGCTGTTCGACCACGATCTCGTGCTGCAGCAATTCCTCGCGGACCCGCTGTGGACGCGCGTCTGGCTTGTCGATCTTGTTGATCGCCACGATCATCGGCACGCCGGCCGCCTTGGTATGGTTGATCGCCTCAACCGTCTGCGGCTTCAGCCCGTCGTCGGCTGCAACCACCAGAATGACGATGTCGGTGACGTTCGCGCCGCGAGCCCGCATTTCGCTGAAGGCCTCGTGACCCGGCGTGTCGAGAAAGGTGATCTGCGCACCGCTTGGTACCTTCACCTGATAGGCGCCGATGTGCTGGGTGATCCCGCCGGCCTCGCCCGAGACCACGTTGGCACCGCGCAGGGCGTCCAGCAGCGAGGTCTTGCCGTGGTCAACGTGACCCATGATGGTCACCACCGGCGGTCGCGGCTGACGGCTGGTGTCGGTGTCGACGTCGGCCGAGCTGTCGATGTCCACGTCGCTTTCGCTGACGCGCTGAATGTTGTGGCCGAATTCGGTCACTAGCAGCTCGGCCGTATCCTGGTCGATGACCTGGTTGACCGTGACCGGTGTGCCCATCTTGAACAGCGCCTTCACCAGGTCCGCGGCCTTTTCAGCCATGCGATTGGCAAGCTCGCCGACGGTGATACCTTCCGGCACGACCACGTCGCGAACCTGCTTCTCACGGGGGCCGGAGCCCATGTGAGCGCGCTTTTCCTTTTCGCGGGCACGCTTCAGCGCCGCCAGGCTGCGCGAGCGATTGTCGTCGCCGCCGGATAGGGCGCGAGTGACTGTGAGCTTGCCGGCATGGCGGCGATCGTCGCCCCGACCACGGGACGGACGGGCCGGCTCGGGACGGCGCGGCGGCACGCCCGGCGCCGATGCCGGACGGCGAAAATCGGGCTGCCCGTCGCGCGCGGCCGGGGTCACTGCCGGCGCAGGCTGCGCCTTGGCTTCGTCGGCGGCGCGCTGCGCGGCTGCGGCCTCCTCCTCGATCCGGCGCTTGGTTTCTTCTTCCAGCTTGCGCGCGGCCTCTTCCTCGGCCTTGCGATTGTCCTCGGCACGCTGCTTCTGGTCCTCGGTCGCATTGACCTTGGCCTGCTCCTCGCGGCGGCGAGCGTCCTCGAGCGAGGTCATCCGGGCCTCCTCGGCCTCACGCAGCAGTCGCGCCTGCATTTCCTTGCGGGCGGTAATGTCGTCCACCGGCGAGCGACGCTGAGCCGGGGCTGGGGCAGCCGGGCGCGGAGCCGCAACAGGTGCCGGCGCAGGCGCCTCGGCCTGAACTTCGGGGGCGGGCGGCGCGGGAGCCTCACCGGGCTTGCCCAGGATGCGCCGCTTCTTGACTTCGACCACCACCGTGTTCGAGCGGCCGTGGCTGAAGCTCTGCTTGACCTTGCCAGTCTCAACCGTGCGCTTGATCCCCAGCGGCGGCCGGGTGCCCAGCTTCGGCTTGTCGGTCTGGTCGCTCATGAAATTCCTTCGTTCGTATCGTCAGTCGAAGCAGCAGCC
>CADCWB010000114.1 GCA_902806295.1 uncultured Sphingomonas sp.
CCCGCTTGCGGACCGGCCATGAGCGTGCGCCCGTTCCTGCGCGCCGAGCGCCGCCAGTTCTATGGTTTCGGCATGGGGCACGAGCCCAGCCCCGCCCTGGGTCAGCGCGTAACCGGCGGCCCGCCGTTCGAACAAGGGAAGGCCAAGCGCTTCCTCCAGCGCGGCAACCCGGCGCGCAACCGTGGTTTGGCTGACCCTCAGGGTGCGCGCGGCGGCCAGCGTGCTACCGCTGCGCGCGACTTCGAGGAAGTAGCGCCAGTCGTTCCAGTCTGCCTCGCGCCCGGTCATCGCTGCCCCTTGTAGCGCCTTCCACAGGCTAAGCCCATTCTGCAGCTTTGCAGAACCGTTCTGCGTTGGTGGCGGCGGCTCAACATCCTTGTGAGACATGTATTGAACAAGCGAGCAGGCGAGCCGTTGTTTCCGCCAGCGACACAAGGGAGTGACCTGATGCGAGCCAAAGCCACCGTGGTAATCGGCACCGCCATTCTGCTCGGAGCCTGCCAGGCGCAGACCGATCAGGATGCGAAAGATGTGCTCAACATGGAGAACGCGACCTCCGGCGCGGTCCCGTTGAACGGCGCGGCAGAGACGCTTGGCACCAGCACTACCGGTGCCGGAGCGGTTCAATCGGCGATGCTGCGCACGGCGGACGGGCGCAACGTCGGCAGCGTGTCGATGCGGGAGGAGAATGGCGCGGCTATGCTGACGATCGGCGCGCAAGGAATGCCGCAAGGCGAATATGGCATGCACGTCCACGCAGTCGGCAAATGCGAGGCGCCCAAGTTCGAAAGTGCGGGCGCGCACTGGAATCCCGATGAGAAAAAGCACGGCAAGAACAATCCACAGGGCCCTCACGCCGGCGACATGGATAACCTCAGCATCGGCCAGGCCGGCAGCGGTGGGGCAACGGTGACGCTGGCGGGCGTGGCGCTGAGCAGCGGTCTCGCGCCGTTGCTCGACGCTGACGGTGCCGCGCTGATGATTCATGCCAAGGCCGATGACTATCGCACCGACCCCAGCGGCAACAGCGGTGATCGGATCGCCTGCGCGGTCCTGCAAGGACCGGCGACCCCGGGCAGCGACGCCGCCGCACAGTAGTTCGTTACGTCACGGACGATGTGGCTTGCGGCGGCGGCGGGAGGAGCTTCTATGCTGCTGCCCGCTCGTTGAAGCAGGGCGGAGCGATCGGGCTCCGCCTGCCAGTCAACGGAGCCTGTCATGCCGCAACGTTTCACCGCGACCGAGAATGCATTCGAGAAGGGTATCGAGAAGACTTCGCCCAAGCAAGGCGCCAAGCTGGCCGGCGAATGGATCGAAGAGCTGCGCAAGGCCGACTTTCCCGGTGCCAAGGGCCTGGCCGGCGATTTGGAACGGCTCGAGAAGTTGCTGAACGAGGAAGAGCCCGACGGTCAGAAAGTCGGCACGTTGATGGAGAAGATCGGCGAAGCGACGGCCAAGGCGGCCGAGCGGGCCGAGAACGAGAAGGTTGCTGAGAAGGTCCGCTCGCTGGCGAAGGCGATGGGCGCCAAGACCCCGGCGTAAGGCGATCGGCTCCTCTCGAGCCCAGGCGAGAGGAGCCAACCGGCTTATAACATGGCGTCGGGTTTGGTCACCGGCAGGAAGCGGCCAGTGTCGCGATCGAGCGCCTTGGCGGTGTAGACGTCCAAGGCCGCGGCTCCGCCGACGAAGGCCAGCGCTCCCGCCATCGCGCTCTTCTTACTGGAGGAGCCCCAGCCGGCGAGCAGGGCATAGGCGTCCATCGCGTCGCCGAATACGCGGTTCCAGACATTGAAGGATACGGCCGGGCCGCGCAGCAGCACCGCGCCGGCCGCGATCTCCCGCAGGCCGAACGCGCGGATGGTGGTCGGCGCGGCGCCATTCTCGTCGAGGCCCAGGGCTCGTGCCACGCGCTTGGGCGCAGCCACCTCCAGCGCCCCCAAGGCGAGCGAGAAGACGCCAAGACCGAGGCCGAGCTTCTTGGATGTGGTGTTGTAGGTCTGGCTCATCGGAAACTCCGTTGCGGTGGAAGCGGTCAACGGCAAGGCCACAACGAGCGTTCCTACTGCTCGGCTAGCGCGGTCAGTTCGGGTCAGGAGCGTGCGGGCTTGCCCAGCAGCCGGTCGAACAGCTGGCCGAGCCGGCCATGCGACCAGGTCAGCGCGCCGTAGAGGCGAAGACTGGTCCGCGCCCAGCCGGTATAGATTGCCGGCTTTCCCGTCCTGTGCGCCAGCCATGCCAGCCGATGGCTCCACCGCGCGATGGACCAACGCGTACGATAGACCAGCTTGCGCCGCAGCGGGATGCCGGACGTGCTAGGTACGACCCTCTTCACCGGGCGGACCGGTCCTCGCGCCGCCCAGATCAGCCGGTAGGCCAAGCCTTCGCGCCGATGACGGAAGCCGGCCGCCTGCGTGTTCGCCACGAAGTCGGCGTCGACCGCGCTTAGCGCCAACCGTCCATCCGCGATCCCGCGCTGGAGCATGGCCGCCAGCTCGGGCGAGCGGACCGCCACCACGTTGGTTCCGCGCCCGTCGGAGCTGTATGGCTCGACCCAGGCATCGCCGAAGCTGATGTCCGCCGTTTCGGCCACGACGTCGTCGCACCAGTTGCACGCCTCGGTCTGGAAGAAGCCGGCTCCCCAGTCGCCATCGGCCAGATGCCACCAGTCCTCCGAGGCGGTTTGGCCGTTGGCCAATGTCAGATGTGCCCGGTACCAGTTGGCCGGCCGGCGTTCGTCCTTGATACGGTAGTCGACCGCGCGGACCTGCTCCACCGGCACGCCCAACTGCCAGGCGAAACTCTCCACGAAGCGGGCGCTCTTCATGTGGCCGCAAAACAGGCCGAGCGTGTGGGTGATTCGGCTTGCCAGTACCGGCTCGAGCCGACGGGCGAGGTGCACCGCCTTGATGAAGCAGGGGATGCCAACGATCGCGTAGCGGCCGGGACGGTCGCGGATGTGGCGAAACACGCCGGATAGCTCGACCGGGTGGTAACGCGACTTGGCGCCTTCGAAAAGCTCATCGACGCTACGGCTGAGGCGAAAGCGGAAGAAGCCGCCGCCGGCCGGATCGACCGGGATCACGTGAGCCACCGCATCGACCTCGCCAGTGCGGAGCAATTCGGCCGCAACCCAGCTGACTAGTCCGCCGGAGCTGCCATGCTCGCGAAAGCCGGGTTCCGCGGCGTGGCCAACGTAGCAAGCCTCCACTCGGCCAAGCCGCGCATCCACGACCGGAGCCAACGGGTAGCGCTCGCTCGCGATCATGTCCTCGTCGATGGCGACCGGCGAGAAGGGGCAGCGTTGAGCGAGGTCGGCTGATGGCTGGTCGAGCCAGTCGGCCGGGCCGGCCGGCTCCAATTGCCGATAGCCGTTCCAGCGCATGTCGGCGGCCGGGTCGGTGCTCGCGCAGCTGCCGCAACCGATGCACAGGCCGGACTTGACCATCGCCCGCGGCGAGACGGCAAGGTCAGGCAAGCGCGGCGTCGAGATAGGCATTGGACCTGAGCCGAAGCCCCGCGATGTTCCGCCCGATCGTCGGGTCGAGCGGCTCTGCCAACAGGTTGCCGATCTGACCGGTGCGACCGGGCTCCCGCAACAGGTGGCGATCGGCTCCGACTGCCGCTGCCAAGTCGCGTAGCTTGTGGAAGCGATAGGGCATGGACACGGCCGCGAAGGGCTTGCCGGTCAGCAGCGCGAACACGCAGCCGTGGA
>CADCWB010000115.1 GCA_902806295.1 uncultured Sphingomonas sp.
GGACGTCCTATTCGCTATGGGCTGCGGCCGGTTATTCGAAGGGGATGCCGGGCAGATGCACGCGAACCTGCAGCGGCTGGCGCAGCTCCCGCCCGACACCCAGGTCTATTGCGCGCACGAATATACGCTCGGCAATGCGCGTTTCGCGGTGACGGTCGAGCCGGACAACGAGGCGCTTGCCGCTCGCCTTGTCGAGGTGGAGCGGCTGCGTGCCGACGGGGAAGCGACCGTGCCGACCAGCATCGGCCTTGAGCAGGCGACCAATCCGTTCATGCGCGCTTCATCGGCCGAGGCATTTGCTGAACTCAGGCGAGCCAAGGACAATTTCCGCGGCTAGCATCCGATTGGTCGCGTATGCGTTTCAGATCGAGGAGCCTGTCATGAAGAACTTGGCCGCTTTGTCGCTTGCCGCCTTCGCCGCGGCCTGCACCGCCAGCGCCGCGGACGCGCCCAGCGAGATGAGCGCGGTCGCTCAGTCCAAGCTGACCGAAGAGTTGCGCGGACGGGTCGCGGGAACGCCCGTTTCGTGCGTGAGCCAGCGCGAGCTTCGCGGCAACCGTTCGGTCGGTGAAGGTGCGATCATCTTCGACGGACCGAGCAGGAACGTGATCTACGTGAACCGTCCGCCGGCGGGTTGCCCGGAGCTCAATTTCAGCAGGGCGCTGATCACCCGGACCACGACCAATCAGCTTTGCCGCGGCGACATCGCAACCGTATTCGATACGGCCAGCGGCATCCAGTTCGGCAGTTGCGGGCTCGGCGACTTCACGCCCTACCGGCGGGTGCGCTGGGGACTAACGCTTGTAGAGCGCGTCCAGCCGCTCGCCATATTTCTCCTTCACGACGTGCCGACGGATCTTGATGGACGGCGTGAGCTGCTCGTTCTCGACGGTGAACGGCTCATCGGCGAGGACGAAGCGGCGGACCTTTTCGATCACCGACAGGTCGGCATTGACCCGGTCCACCGCCGCCGAGAGCGCGCGCTGGTAATCGGGGTCCTGCGCCAGCGCGGCGAAGTCGTACGGGCGCCCGTTCGCGCGGCACCATTCCGCGGTCCACTCCGGATCGGGCACGAGCAGGCCGATCACGTATGGGCGGCGGTCTCCGACCACCATCGCTTGGACGATCTCGGGCTGCAGCGTCAGCATGCCCTCGACCCGCTGCGGCGCGACATTGTCGCCCTTGTCGAGGATGATGAGGTCCTTCTTGCGGTCGGTGATCTGAATCCGGCCGCGCCCGTCGATGATGCCGATGTCGCCCGTGTGCAGCCAGCCGTCGACAATCGTCCGCTCGGTCATTGCAGGGTTTCGCCAATAGCCTTTCATGACGAGCTCGCCGCGGACCAGGATCTCGCCGTCGTCGGCGATCCGCACCTCCGTATTCAGGAGCGGCGGGCCGACCGTGTCCATCTTGATGCCGGCTTTCGGCCGATTGCAGCTGATCACCGGGCCGGACTCGGTCTGGCCGTAGCCCTGGAGGACAGTCAGCCCAAGGGAACTGAAGAAGGTGCCAATCTCGGGGTTGAGCGGCGCGCCGCCCGACACCATCGCCTTGATCCGCCCGCCGAAGCGCTGGCCGACCTTGGGCCGGAGCGTCTTGCCGAGGACGAAGTCCATCGGGCGGTCGAGCAGCGGCATCGAACCGGCCGCCTGCTTTGCGCCGATGTCGAGCGCGCGGCGCATCAGGTAATTGGTCAGCCGGCCCTGCTTCTCGATGCCCTTGACGATGCGGGTACGCAGCACCTCGAACAGGCGCGGGACCACGACCATCAGCGTCGGCCTGACCTCCTCGATGTTGGAGGCGAGCTTTTCCAGCCCCTCCGAATAGTAGATCTGGGCGCCGAGCCCGACCGGAAAATACTGCCCGCCGCTATGCTCGTAAGCGTGGCTGGCGGGGAGGAAGGAGAGGAACACTTCCTCGTCCCAGCCAAAATCATTGGTGATGACGTCAATGCAGCCCTCCACATTGTGGAGGATGGCGCCGTGATGCTGCATCACGCCGCGCGGCGCGCCGCCAGTGCCCGAGGTGTAGATCACACAGGCCAGATCGTCCCGGCCGAAGCTCGCGGCGGCGGCGGCGCGGGCGGGGACGTCGGCGGGCGCGGAGGCGATCAGCGCAGACCAGTCGTGATATTCGATCGCGCCCGGCTGGGCGCCGCGGATCGGATCGATGCCGATCACATGCTCGCAATTGTTGGCGCGCAGCACCGCCGGCAGCAGGGTCTTGGCGAGCTTGGGGCTGGAGACGATCACCGCTCGGGCGCTGCTGTCGTCGAGGATGTGCTGGTGATCGCGGGTGGTGTTGGTGATGTAGGTCGGCACGGTGATGCAGCCCGCCGCCATGATCGCCAGATCGGCCATGATCCACTCCGGCCGATTCTCAGAGACCAGCATCACCGTGTCGCCGCGGCGCAGCCCGATCCGGTTGAGCGCGGCGGCGAGTGAGGCCACCGTCTCCGCCGCTTGCCGCCAGCTGGTCGAGACCCATTTGCCGTCGCGCTTGGCCCAGAGGAACGGGCGATCCCCGCCTGCGCCGGCGCGGGTGAAGAACATGGTGACGAGATTGGGGAAGTGCTCGATCTGTCGTGGCATGCCGGCGAGGCTGGCGGAAAAGCACGATGGGGGCAAGTTCGAGGGTGGATAGGGTTCCTGCCCAACACCTCTGTCATGCCAGGAAGGCTGGCATCCATTCTGACTCCGTATGGACCCCAGCCTACGCTGGGGTGACGGACTTACAAAGTCGCGGGCTTATTCGCTGAGCGCGACGCCCTCGCTACGCGGGTCCGCCGCGCCCACCCAGCGGCCGCCGA
>CADCWB010000116.1 GCA_902806295.1 uncultured Sphingomonas sp.
GACTGGACGAGCCAATCACATCACCAATCACCTCGCCTCGCGGACAAGGAAGGATTTCGCTGAAACCACCGAGGGGCAGGCGGATGCGCTCTATCTTCCGTACGTGGAGCGACAAGCACGTGAGTGGGCCATGGTCGAGCGCGACCGACAAGTTGGCCTGCCAAGCTCACTCGACTACTCGAAGATAGCTGGTATGTCGGCCGAGATGGTCGAGCGGCTTGATACCGTGCGGCCCGAAACTCTGGACCAAGCTTCCCGAGTACCTGGGGTGACGCCCGCAGCGCTATCGGCGCTGTATGTCGCCGCCAAGTGTCGTGCGGCATGATCGATGAACTTAGCTTGGCGAGCCAACGAGATGTTTCACGTGAAACACTCGGACGGCTCGAGCGATTCCGAGAACTTATCTGCCACGAGAGTGAGCGTCAGAACCTGATAGGGCGCTCTACCATCGAGGAACTTTGGAGCCGGCACATTCTCGATTCGGCTCAGCTTTGCCGCTTCGGGCTAGATGGATCGCGATGGCTCGACGTCGGCTCCGGAGCCGGTCTTCCCGGCATGGTTCTAGCTATTTTGCTCCCGGATCGGGTCACTCTGGTAGAACCGCGCAGATTAAGAGCTGAATTCCTGCAGCGGTGCGTGTCAGACTTGGAACTACGAAACGTTGAGGTAATCGCCGCCAAGGTCGAGAGAGTTGCTGGCTTGTATGACGTGATCACGGCTCGCGCAGTGGCGGCCTTACATCGCATATTCGCTCTAACCCACCGGCTGTCTCAACCGGGAACGCGATGGGTCCTGCCGAAAGGGCGGAGCGGCGCAATGGAACTGGCGGAGGCGCGGAGAAGCTGGCAAGGTGATTTCCGCGTCGAGCCAAGCATCACCGAAGGGGACGCGGTGATCGTGCTGGCCGAGAAACTGGAGCCCCGGCGCGGGCGGAGGGGTGAGGGCGACAGATGATCCGGATCGCGGTCGCGAATCAAAAAGGCGGTGTTGGCAAGACAACCACTGCCATCAACCTCGCTACGGCGCTCGCGGCGACGGGCATGAAAGTGCTGTTGCTCGACTTGGACCCCCAAGGCAACGCCTCAACCGGCCTCGGAGTGGCGCAGGCCGCCAGGCTGCGGAACAGTTATGATGTCCTCCTAGGCGAGGCGAGTATCGTTGATGCGGCCGTGCCAAGCCGCGTTCCCAGGCTCGACCTGCTTGCGGCGACCCAAGATCTTTCTGGCGCCGAGGTCGAGCTGGTCGGGTATGATCGGCGAACTCACCGGCTGGCCGATGCACTGGACGCTGTGCCTGATGGGCGCTGGGACGTGTGCCTGATGGATTGTCCGCCGTCGCTTGGCTTGTTGACCGTCAACGCCCTGGTTTCGGCCAAGCAACTGCTGGTTCCGCTCCAGTGCGAGTTCTTTGCGCTAGAGGGGTTGAGCCAGCTGCTGCAGACCGTCGAGCGCATCCGCAGCCGCTTCAATCCGGAGCTCGCAATACTGGGGGTGGCCCTGACCATGTTCGACCGCCGCAACAGCCTTTCGCGACAAGTGGCGGAGGACGTTCGTGCTTGCCTTGGAACCGCGGTGTTCGACACGGTGGTGCCGCGCAACGTGCGGTTGTCCGAAGCACCGAGCCACGGGCTGCCCGCGCTGATCTATGACCTCAAATGCTCCGGAAGCGAAGCCTATGTCCGACTGGCGCGCGAATTGATCGCCCGTCTGCCGCGGATCACGCCAACTACTGCGGAAGCCGCATGAGCGAGCAGCGCACTCGCGGCCTTGGGCGGGGGCTATCCGCCCTGCTGGGCGAGGCTCCGGAGGACGAAGGCGGCGCCAACCGCGGCGTCCGCGAGGTCGATGTGGCCGCGATCCGTCCGAATCCGCAGCAGCCTCGGCGGCATTTCGACGAAGATGCGATCACCGAACTCGCCGGATCGATCGAGAAGCGCGGCGTCCTTCAGCCCATTCTAGTGCGCGAGCTCGGCGGCGGCGCCTTCGAGTTGGTGGCGGGTGAGCGGCGGTGGCGGGCGGCTCAGCGGGCGCAACTCCATCGCATTCCGGCTATCGTCCGGGACTTCGACGCCGCTACCACGGCGGAAGTGGCGCTGATCGAGAATATCCAGCGTGAGGACCTCAACGCGCTGGAAGAGGCCGACGCTTACGCTCAGTTGCTCCAGACCTATGGCCACACCCAGGATGCGCTTGCCGGACTGGTGGGCAAATCACGCAGCCATGTCGCTAACCTGCTGAGATTACGCGATCTTCCCGAGTTCGTCCGTAACTCTCTGCGGCGCGGTGAGATCAACATGGGGCACGCCCGCGCGGTCGCCACCAGCGATGATCCCGAAGCACTCACTCGTGAGATCATCGCCAAGGGCTTGTCCGTGCGACAGGCAGAGCAACTCGCCAAGGCGGCCAAGCCGGGGGCCGGAAGCGACAAGGCGCGGGGCATCGCCCGCCAGATGGCGGCGGCGCCGGTCGACGCCGATCTGGCGGCGCTGGAACGTCAGCTCGGCGACTTGCTCGGCCTTAAGGTCAAGGTCGCGGCCAAGGGCAGCAGCGGAACGGTGACGCTGCACTTCTCCACCCTCGACCAGCTCGATCTGGTCTGCCAACGCCTGTCGGGCGAACCGATATAGGCGTCAGCGCCGGGCTGCGCGTGCGATTTGCAGGAGTTCCTCGCCCAACGCCGCACGATCCGGTGTGTGGCTGAGCAACAGCAAACGCTCCAGCCGCGCGACGCGGTCGAGTGCATCCGCCAACTTGGCGCTGGTCCAGCGGGGAAGTACCCGCGCCGCGATGTCCTTGTCTCGCCGCCACACTGTCCGCAGCACCTCATCGGATCGCTGACCCGCATCGATGCGACCGCGCAGTCCGGCCAGCATTATCAGCCTGCGCTGTAACATGCGCACAGCCGGGATCGCGTCGACACCGCTTGCTTCGAGCAACTCCAACTCGGTGGCCAGGAGCCCAATTTCACCGGAGAGTGCCAGATCTCCGGGCCGCCCATTGTCCGTTTCTGCTCCGTCGACTCCGAGCAGGTCGAGCAACTCCTCGCTTAGGTCGCGCGGCCGGTCGGCCGCGGCATCGAGGTAAAGCGCGAACTTGAGTAGCTCCTGCGCGATGATCGCCTGATCGTTCCCGGCGCGGGCCGCGACCTCCGCCGCAACCGGCGGGCTGATCCGCAAACCCTGCTCGCGGCCGAGTTCGGCCACCAGCTGGACGGCGTCGCGGCCTTCCGGAATATAGGAGACGTGGGCCAAGGCAAGCGGGTGCGCCTCAACGCTTTTGAGCAGGGTGGAAGTCTTCTTCAGCGAACCGCCGATCAGCACCACCGGGTGGTCGGCGGCGGAGGCGGCAAGGACCAGCTCAGCCGCCGGCAGCACTTCGTCGCCGGCCGGCTCCACCCACAGCAGGTTGCGGCCGCCGAACATCGAGATGGCGCTTGCTTCTGCCAGCAGGGCTCCGGGGTCGCTCTTGAGCGCGGCTCCGGTAAAGCTCTGCTTGTCGGCCTGTAGCGCGTGCTGCAGCCGTCGTCCGAGCGCCCGCGAGTTGGCCTCGTCGGCGCCATGGAACAGGTAGATGCGGACCTTGGGGTCCGGCTTCTCGGCAGCGCCTGGGAACTGTCCCCGTGCCGCCTTCACCGGCCGGCGGGGGTCGTACGAGTGGCGTAGAGGCCCAGGCGCGCGACGATCTGATCGGCCACGATGTGGCTCAGCCGCTCCACCGCGGTCTGTTCGGCGGCCAGAGTGGCATACTCGGATCCGACCACGTCGACGCCCGCATCCGACCCCGCGGTGGCATCCAGCAGCAGGCGGCCCGTGGCGGCGTCGACCAAACGGTAGCGCGCCCGCAGCGTCCGGCGTTCGCGGGTGACGCCTGAGTCTCCACGAATCCCGAAGCCGGTGATGTCGTCATCCAGCTCGACCTCCAGCCGGTAACGTGCCGCCTCTGTGCTGGAATCCCCCAGCCGGTCGACCAAAGCGGTGCGGACGAACCACCCGGTCTGCCCGGGGATCGGCTGTACCGCGACCGACCGCAGCAGGTTCGCGACCGGTCCGCGCTGTCCGCCGGCATAGAGCGGTTCCAGGCTGCAGGCCGGCAAGGCCAAGGCCATGAGCAGGAGGGCGAGCGTCCGCATCATAGGACTATGTTCACCAAGCGGTCGGGCACGACGATCACTTTGCGCGGTTCCGACCCGTCAAGCAGGCGCGCGATCTTCTCCGCACTAAGCGCCATTGCCTGCAGGGCTTCACGTTCGAGACCCCGCGGGGCGGTCAGCGTATCGCGCAGCTTGCCGTTCACCTGCACCGCGACGGTCACCTGGTCGTCGACCAGCAGCGCCGGATCGTATGTCGGCCAAGGCTGATCCACTACCAGGCCACCGCCTCCCAACAGCGTCCAAGCCTCCTCGGCCAAATGTGGTGCCATCGGGGCAACCAGAACCACCAGCGCACGCACTGCCTCGACCTTGGAGGCGGAGGGCGGCGCCTTTTCAACCGCGTTGACCAGCTCGTAGAGGCTGGCGACGGCCTTGTTGAACTGCAGCCCGTCAAGTGCTTGGCCGACTGCCGCGATGCTCTTGTGCAGCCGACGTTGCAGCTCCCGATCCTCACCGGCGCCTTCGACCGGGCAAGTTGCCAGCCTCCAGACGCGTTGAACAAAACGTGCAGCTCCCTCGATGCCGCCGATCGACCATTCAAGGTCGCGCTCCGGCGGCGAGTCGGACAGCATAAACCAGCGCACGGCGTCAGCCCCATAGCGCTCCAGGATTAGGTCGGGGTCGACGACGTTCTTCTTCGACTTGGACATTTTCTCAACCCGGCCGACGGTGACCGGACGGCCGCTCTCCAGGTGTATCCAGTCGTCGCCTTCGCGGCGCACCTCGGTTGGGCTCAGCCAGCTGCCATCACCAGCGCTGTAGGTCTCGTGGGTGACCATGCCTTGGGTGAACAGGCCGGTGAACGGCTCCACGATGCTGAGCCGGCCAATCCGCTGCAGTGCGCGGGTCCAGAAGCGGGCGTAGAGCAGGTGCAGGATCGCGTGCTCGACCCCGCCGATATACTGCGCAACGGGGAGCCAGGCTTCCGCTTCCGCGCGATCGAACGGATGGTCGGCTGGCTGGCTGGCGAAGCGAATGAAGTACCAGCTGCTATCGGCAAAGGTATCGAGGGTGTCGGTCTCCCGCCGTGCGGCCGCGCCGCAGCTGGGGCAATCGACCAGCCGCCAGCCATCGTGGCGGTCGAGCGGATTGCCGGGAACATCGAAGCTGACGTCCTCGGGCAGGACGACCGGCAGCTGGTCCTTGGGCACCGGCACCGCCCCGCAAGCATCGCAGTGAATGATAGGGATCGGAGTGCCCCAATACCGCTGCCGTGACACACCCCAGTCGCGCAGGCGGTACTGGGTCGTGCCCTTACCCCATCCGGAGCTCTCCGCCCGGCGGATGATCTCGGCCGAGGCGGCCTCGCTGGTGAGCCCATCGAGGAAGCGCGAGTTGACCGCGATTCCAGCTCCCGTTTCCGCATCCGTCACGGACAGCCCGGCGTCGTCGACGCTGGCGGCGACAACTCGGCGGATCGGCAGCCCGTACTTGGTCGCGAACTCGAAGTCGCGAGCGTCGTGGGCGGGTACGCCGAACAGCGCGCCGGTGCCGTAGTCCATCAACACGAAGTTCGCGATCCAGACCGGCAGGCGCCAGTCGGGATCAAGCGGGTGGACGACTTCCAGCCCGGTCTCGAAGCCGATCTTTTCGGCGGTCTCGATCTCCGCCGCGGTCGTGCCGCCCTGGCGGCAGCGGGCGATGAACTCGGCGGCTTCGGGGCGTTCAGCGGCAAGCGCGTCCGCGATCGGATGCGCCGGCGAGATGGCGAGGAAGCTAGCCCCGAAGATGGTATCCGGCCGGGTGGTAAAAACGCGGATCTCCGATCCGCGCCCCTGCGAAAGCAGGGGCCCAGTGTTCTTTTCTCCAGCGTCAGAGGAAGAGAACTGGGCTCCTGCCTTCGCAGGAGCACTGGCCAGAGCGAATCCGAACTCCAGCCCCCGGCTCTTTCCTATCCAGTTCTCCTGCATCAGCCTGACTTTGTCCGGCCAATGATCCAGTGTCTGCAGGCCCGCCAGCAGCTCTTCGGCGAAATCGGTGATCTTCAGAAACCACTGGCTGAGCTTGCGCCGCTCAACCGGCGCACCGGAGCGCCAGCCCTTGCCGTCGATGACCTGCTCGTTGGCGAGCACGGTCATGTCGACCGGATCCCAATTGACCTCGGATTCCTTGCGGAAGACCAGCCCGGCTTCGAACAGGTCGAGGAACAGCGCCTGTTCGTGTCCATAATATTCGGGCTCGCAGGTGGCGAGCTCGCGGCTCCAGTCGAACGCGAAGCCCAAGCGCTTGAGTTGCGCGCGCATGGTGGCGATGTTCTCGCGCGTCCAGGCGCCGGGGTGGACCTTCTTCTCCATTGCGGCATTCTCGGCCGGCATGCCGAAAGCGTCCCACCCCATGGGGTGCAGCACTTCGAAACCCTGGGCGCGACGATAGCGGGCCAGCACGTCGCCCATGGTGTAGTTGCGCACATGGCCCATGTGGATGCGCCCCGACGGATAGGGGAACATCTCGAGCACGTAGCTTTTCGGCTTGGGACTCGCGCTGTCGGCGCGGAAGCAGCCATCGCGGTCCCACCGCTCCTGCCAGCGGGAGTCACTCGCCGCCGGATCGAAACGGTCGGTCATTCAGTCCTCGTGCTGGTTAGCCGGCGATGGTCGCCCGGCGGATGTCACGGGCGCGGGTCAGGATCACGTCTTCGAGCTTCTGGACGGTGGCGGCGCTGACCGGCGCGTCGACCCAGCTGCCTCCCTGGTTGATCTGGCGTGAGGCCGCGACCCGCAACGCGTCGGCCCGCAGGTCCTGATCAAGGATGGAGACGGTCAGCTTGACCCGCTCACCGGGGCTGTTGGGATTGGCATACCAGTCCGTGACGATCACGCCGCCGTTGCTGTCGGCGGTGATCAGCGGCGCGAAACTGAGCGTGTCGATGGCCGCGCGCCACAGGTAGGTGTTGACGCCGATGGACGTCAGCCGCGAAGGCGCAAGGTCGACCGGTGCGGTACGATTGCGCGAACAGCCCGCGGCGAGCAGCGCGACCGGGATCAGCGCGGCGGATAGAAGAGAATGGCGGGTCATGAGCGTTCCTGCTTCGCTTTGAGATAGGGTCTTGCCGGGCGTTATAGGCAATGGGCCAAGCGCCGCAAGCAGTGTCGGCTAGCGCGCCGTTGTGGATTCAATGTCACATCGAAAGATGATTCCAGAACTGTCGTGGAACATTCATTTCGCCGAGGCTATATCCCTTCCACAGGGAGTGGTGAGTTCGCGATGTTAAGGGGCAGGATCAGCAAGGCACAAGGGGCGGTGGCGTTGGCTGCCGTGAGCTTGCTGCTGCCCGCCACGGTGGTGATCGCCGCCCCTTCGGGCAAGAGCGGCAAGCCAGCTCCGGTGGCTGTCAGTTTCGAACGAAGCTTCACCCCGGCCCAGGCCGATCCGCGACTCGCTGCCGCGCTGGCCAGCCGGCCGGCACTGGGGGGTGACTTCGGTTTCACGCCAGCTGCGTCCAAGCGCCGGCCGAGCCAGGTTCGCGTGGCGATCCGGGCCCGTGCCGCCACTCCGTCGCAGGCGGCGTTGCAGGCTCGTGAAGTCGCCGTTCGCTCGACGGCGGAGGGCGTCTCCTTGACCCCTGCTAGCTACAATCTCGGCGTGGCGGTGGGCTGGCGCCGGTTCGCGGTGGCGGGTGACGTGGCCAAGGCTCGCGCCGCCAATCCGGCGCTTGGGGGCCGCGAGGGCGCGACGGTGGGTGTGAGCTACAATCTTAAGCGCTTCACCGGCAAGGTCGCAGCCAGCGCCGATCGCGCCGACGGCCGGGCGGCAAGCACCGCGCTGGCCAACAACAGCAGCTACTCGCTGGACGTGGGCGGTGCCTACAACATCTCCAACGAGGTCGCGGTGACTGGAGGCGTGCGCTACAAGATCGAGCGGGAGAAGATCGCCACCTTCTCCGACCAGCGCCGTGATAGCCAAGCCGTTTACGTCGGAACCGCGTTCAAGTTCTAGCGTCGGCGCGGCCTCAACCAGCCGTCGATCCCGCCCCATCC
>CADCWB010000117.1 GCA_902806295.1 uncultured Sphingomonas sp.
GCGACGCCCTGCACCGGTCCCTTCATGGGCGCGGCTTTGGGTGCAGCGCTGGTGCTTCCAATCGCCGTCGCGCTCGCCGTCTTCGCCGGTCTGGGACTGGGTCTCGCACTGCCGTTCCTGCTGCTGGGTTTCGTGCCGGCCCTCCGGCGCCGTCTGCCCAAGCCCGGCCCATGGATGGCCCGCTTCCGTCGGCTGCTGTCGGTGCCGATGTTCCTGACCGCCCTGGCGCTGGCCTGGATCCTCGGGCGGCAGGCGGGCGTCAATGGCATGGCGCTGGGCCTGGTTTCAGCGGTGCTGATCGGGCTTGCCTTGTGGTGGGTCGGACGTCGGCAGGAGCGCGGCGGCGTGTGGCTGCCGCTCGCACCGGCGGTGCTTGCTGCGATCGCGGCGGTGATGCTCGTTCCGACGGTCGCCAGCGAGCCGGCCAAGGCTGGCACTCAAGGCGTGCTCAAGTCGGAGCCGTTCGCCGAAGCCCGTCTTGCCGCTCTACAGCAGGAGCAGCGGCCGGTCTTCGTCTACTTCACCGCCGACTGGTGCGTGACCTGCAAGGTCAACGAGAAGGGCGCGCTCGAGCGCAAGGCCGTGGCCGACGCCTTCGCCGAAAGGGACGTGGCGGTGTTGGTGGGCGACTGGACCCGCGGCGACGCCGCAATCGGCCGCTTTTTGGAGAAGCACGGCCGTTCGGGCGTGCCGCTGTACCTCTATTATGCGCCGGGCAAGCCGGTCGAAGTCCTGCCGCAGATCCTGACCCCATCGCGGCTCGTGTCGATGGTCAGCTGAAGAAGGAGACTGAAGATGAAATCGATGACTCTTGCGTTTACGGCGCTCGCGATTCTCGCTGCGCCCGCGGCGGCTGCCCCGGTCGTTGGCCAGCCCGCGCCCAACTTCAAGCTGGCTGATACCAACGGCAAGCCAGTCACTCTCTCCGACTTCCGGGGCAAGACGGTGGTGCTCGAGTGGAACAACCCCGAATGCCCGTTCGTGAAGAAGCATTACGGCAGCGGCAACATGCAAAAGGCGCAGGCCGCAGCCGCCAGGGACGGCGTGGTCTGGCTCACCATCAACTCCAGCGCTCCCGGCAAGCAGGGTCATATGAGTGGCGGGCAGGCGAAGTCGTTCGTGGCGCAGGCCGGTGCCCGTCCGGCCGCTTACCTGCTCGATCCACGCGGAGTCGTGGGCAAGGTCTACGACGCCAAGACCACGCCGCACATGTACATCGTCAACAAGGCGGGCACCCTGGTCTACGCCGGCGGGATCGACAACAAGCCGACACCCAACCCGGCGGACGTAAATGGCGCGCGCAACCATGTGCTCGCCGCCTTGTCGGAGCTGAAGGCGGGCAAGCCCGTCTCTGTGACGACGAGCCGTACCTATGGTTGCTCGGTCAAATATTCGGATAGCTGAGCTATGCCACAACTGCGCTGCACGGCCGCAATAGCGGTCGTGCAGCGCGGGTCAGATGGAAGGCTCGCGATGAAACGACCACGATTGCACTTCATCATCGCCGGCGCACTTTCCATGGTGCAGCCTGACCGGTGGGTCCCTCTCGGCAGCAGCAATGGACACGCAGACTATCTCGATCGAGAGAGCATTAAGCGGAGCGGAAGCACGGTGACACTGTGGACCAGACGCGACTTCGTGACGCAGCAGCGAACCGCCTGGATTGAGATCGAAGTGGACTGCTCGAGTAAACGGGACACCATTCTCGCCTACGTCGAAGACAATGCGGGGGCGATATCGCACAACATCGTCCGGCCTCATCGGGGGTCAACCGCAATCCGGCCCAACTCAGTCGAGCAAAGAGTCTTCGACCTTGTGTGCCGCTGACCCTCGTTCCGATCACAGCAACTGAAGCGAGCCGACCATGACCTCTGGCCTATGGTCGAGCCGCGAGCGCTATGGCAAAAGCGCACCTATGGCAGGCAAGCTCCCGCTTCGGCATGATTGGACTTTCTGCGTCGCGGCGCTGGGACTGTGGCTTGCCTATGGTTGGCCCGTTCTCACCCAATATCGGGTTGGCGGAACCATCAGGGACGTTGCAGTATCGCCGTCCTGGTTCGTCCCCTTCTGCTTGATGGGGGCGGCAGTCCTTGCCGCGATGACCCTGAAGCTGCCCAGCAAGGCCCAATGGATCTTGCTGGGCCTGGAACTCGCTGCTGTGGTGGCGATGACGGCCATCGTGCCATGGGCAGGGATATCGTCGTTCCTAGTCGTCATTGCATGGCAGGTTGGGATGTCGGCGGGCCCGAAGAAAGCGCTGAGCTGGGTCGCTTTCCAAAATCTGGCGATCCTTGGCACGCTCGCGCAAGCGGTGAACCCTGATGTCTGTTGGGTCCTCACTAAGTCTCTCGCGCTGCAGCTCCTGTTCGTTTTCACTGCGCAAGCGCTGCGAAGGGAAGCGGAAGCGTCGCGAGCGCTCGCCCAGACGAACTGCGAGCTGATGTCCGCCCAGGCGATCGTCGCCAATCGGGTGCGCGACGCGGAGCGGCTGCGCATTTCGCGGGAGCTGCACGACGCCTGGGGCCACGAGCTGACCGCGCTCGGGCTGCAGCTAGAGATCGCGAGTCACGTGGCGGAGCCGGGCCGGGCGAACTATCATGTGCTGAAGGCGAAGGGGCTCTCCCGCGACCTTCTCGCCAAGGTGCGCGACGTTGTCGCCACGCTGCGCGAGGCGGAGCTTTGTGATCTGAAGGAAGCACTTGAAGCGCTTGCGCAGAGCGTCCCCACTCCGGCGATCCATGTGGAGGTGTCTTCGGACGTGCGCGTCAGCCCCGACCAGGCCCATGCCTTGATGCGTTGCGCGCAGGAGGCGGTGACCAACGCCGTCAAGCATGCCGAAGCGGCCAACCTGTGGCTGCGGGTCACCTCGGATGGCAAAGGCGTGCGGCTGGTGGCGCACAATGACGGGGAGGCGCGCGCCGGACCGGCCTCGCCCGGTTCGGGTCTTCTCGGCATGCGGGAAAGGCTGGAGCAGCTGGGCGGGCGGCTCGCGGTGAGGCGAGGCGCCGATCCGGGCTTCACAGTCGAGGCCTGGTTACCGTCGCGACCGCCGCAAACGGCATGATTCGGGTCGTGCTGGTCGATGACCAGACGCTTGTGCGGCAAGGCGTGCGGGGCTTGCTCGAGCTCCTGCCCGACATAGAGGTGGTCGGGGAAGCCAGCGACGGCGAAGAGGCGATCGAGAAGGTCCCCGAGCTCAAGCCCGACGTGCTGCTGCTGGACATCCGCATGCCCCGGCGCGACGGCATTGCTGTGCTGCAAGCGCTTCGCGACCAGGGCGCGCTGCCGCCCACGCTTGTGCTCACCACCTTCGACGACGGCGATGCCGCGATCGCGGCCATCAAGGCGGGGGCCAAAGGCCTGATGCTAAAGGACGTGACGCTCGAAGACTTGGCTGGGGCAATCCGAGCACTCGCTGCCGACCGCACGGCTTTTCAGCCAGCCATGACGGAAAGCCTTATGGCCGCGCTCCGGCGCAGCCCTCCGGTCGCCCCCGACGCCAGCACCGCCGAGCCGCTCACCGCCCGCGAGCGGGAGGTGCTGCATCTCATCTGCGCGGGCTATAGTAACAAGGAGATCGCCGACCTGCTCGCGCTGGCGGAGGGGACGGTCAAGAACCACGTGTCCAACCTGCTGCTTAAGCTCAATGCCCGCGATAGAACGCGGGCAGCGCTCAAGGCGTTGCAGGAAGGTCATCTGGGCTGAAGGACAAGGGCAGACATAAGCCGCACATGAACGAACGACCGCTTGTGGTAAGCGCCTCGGCGGCCCTGAGTGTCCCCTTGTGGGTCTTTCCAGACTCTGCGCTCGCTGGCCGGTTTGATCATCGCGCATTGATGAACTTAGCAGGACGCCTGTCGCTTCGGACCGCGTCATTTTACACCCGGCATGGGTGGAGCGGCCTCGCAGTAAGCCTGAACCTAGTTTCCATACCTTTTCCATACAACCGGTGGGCGGTCCAGCTAAGTCGTTGAAAGCTGGTGGAGCTGAGGGGAATCGAACCCCTGACCTCTGCAGTGCGATTGCAGCGCTCTCCCATCTGAGCTACAGCCCCGCACCGGTTGTCGGCGCTCCTCTAGCGGCGCTTTCAAGCCGGCGCAACGCCGCTGATCGCTCCATCGCTGCCTCACCACCTCCCGGCGTGGCGAGCCCTTGCGCTGCCGGAACAAGCGGCTCCGCCTGCCCGTTTCTCCTTCGCATGCCACGCGCCCCCCCGCCTGCGTCCGCATGAACGCTTCCGGAGGAGTGGCAATGGCCTACGATCGGGAGGAAAAACCCC
>CADCWB010000118.1 GCA_902806295.1 uncultured Sphingomonas sp.
ATGCAGATCAGCTGGCATGAGGATGTGCACAAATGGCATCCGGGGCAGCAATGGGTGTTCGAGCCCGGCGGCTTCGGGGTGTTCGACCCTGGCATCAACGCTTTTTCCATCGCGACCCGCGTCTTCCCCGGTGCGCTGTTCGTCCGCGATGCGGTGCTCAGCTTCCCACAGAATGCGCAGGCGCCGATCGCGGCCGAACTGACGCTGGAGAGCCCGGCAGCGGACGGGCCGCTCGGCTGCAGCCTCGATTGGCGCAAAACCGACGGGGAGGAATGGACCATTGCGATCCGCACCGCTGCCGGCCGCCAGGTCGAGCTGCGCAATGGGAGCTCGTTGCTGCTGGTCGACGGCAAGCAGGAGGAAGCGGAAGGTCCGGGCGAATATCCCGAGCTCTACCGCCAGTTCGCCGACCTGATCGACTGCCGGCAAAGCCTGATCGACACGACGCCGCTGCGCCTGGTCGCCGACGCCCTGCTGGTCGGCCGACGCGAGGAGGTCGAAGCCGTACGAATGTAGGCTTCAGCGCCGGATCGAGCGCACCACCGGTCCGGCGCGCGGGCCACTGGACGGGCGCTTGGCTTGCACCTCTGGCCAACCATTCCTCCAAACGAGCCGGTCCAACAGCAGCACTCTGCGGCTGTTGATGTCGTCGGTCGGCTTGGACCGTGGGCGTTGACGATCCACCGCATGGTACAGCATCCAGTCGGCGCCGGCATCGTCTCGAATGATGGCATTGTGGCCGGGAGCCAACCAGCGCTTGTTCGCTTCCACCACCAGGTAGAGCGGTCTGGGACGAAGTTCGAAGGGGCCGGTCGCATTCCTCGAGCGCGCCACCATGACGGCGTAGTGCGCCTTTGGCCCGCAACAGTTGTCACCCGAGTAGAACAGGTAATGATAGCCGTTTCGGCGGATCACCCACGCGCCTTCCACCAAGCGCTGGTACTCCGCAGGATTCTCATTTTTGATGGCGGGGACAAGATCAACCGGCCGGCTGCCAGGTTTGAACGAGGTGCGGTCGTCCGCCAGCTCCTGCACCTTGATCGGTCCAAAGCCGGACCCCCAGTAAAGGAGCTTCTTACCCGTGGCCGGATCGTCGTAGGCGAACGGGTCGATGTTCACGAACCCCTCGCCGCACTGCAGCGGCCGGCCGCTGTCGACGAACGGACCTGCGGGCGTGGATGCTGTGGCGACGGCAAGACACAGGCCGCGCTTGTTGTCGGACAGCGCCGCGTCGGGCTTGGCGGAATAGTAGAGGTAGTAGGTGCCGTCCGCCTGATGGATGTCGGGTGCCCAGAAGTCCTGCGTACGGCTGGCCCAACCGGGCTTCTGCGGAAGTGCGTCGCCCAGCTGCTGCCAGCGGACGAGGTCGGACGAGCGCGCGACCTGGATGTTGCGGATCGGGTCACCACCTTGAGTGGCGTAGATGTAGAAGTGACCGTCCGCAGTCCGGATCACGGCGGGGTCCGGGAAGTCCGCATCGATCACCGGGTTCGAGTAGCTGCGCGGTGCGGTCGAGGTGACCGCACAGGCAGACAGCGAGAGCGTGGCGAGCAATAGGGCAAGGATGCGCATGCGTCCGAACCTGCGGCAGCTTGGCGCCAAGCGCAATCGAAGGTGGCAATCCCTGCATGGGAGGCATAGGGGCGCGCCGATGAGCAGCCCCAATTCCTTCCTCATCGAGCCCACCGCAGAGGGTGAGGCAACCCGCTTTTGGATCAGCGCGGGGGGCAAGACCGGCGATTACCTCGTGCGCGGCGGCGAGCAAACGGACTACAGCGACTTCTTCCGAGAGCTCGCAATGGACTTCGGCACCCGCAGCCCGCACGCATTTGAAGGTCCAGTGGGTCAGACGCCGGCACGTGGGTGGAAGCCGCTGGTCACCGCCAACCTGAGTCCGCGGACCAAGGCCGGCTACGGCGACCCCGCCGTCCTGAAGATCGACGGCAGCTGGCTGCTCACCGCCACCTCGAACGACGGGCTGGACGGCTTCCCGCTGGTCTTCTCAAAGGACCTGAAGACGTGGGAGCATCGGGGCTTCGTCTTTCCTGAAGGGCAAACCCCTGACTGGATCGCAACCGGCCGGCATGTTGCCGATTTCTGGGCGCCGGAGATCCAGCAGGTCGGCGACGAATATTGGATCGCCTACACCGCGCGGGAGAAGTCCAATGCGCTGGCGATCGGCCTTGCGCGTGCATCCGACCCGTTCGGGCCGTGGACCGACAATGGCGTGCCGCTGATCACCGGCGGCAAGGTGCTCTATCCGGGCACGGCGGCCAGTGGCGGCGTGATCGACAGCCACATCTTCAAGGATGTCGATGGCACGCCTTATCTGTTTTGGAAGAACGATACGAACGGCCTGTGGCCGCGCCCCTTGGCCGGGCTGTTGCGCGAACATCCCGAGCTCATCGACCAGCTGTTCGCGACCGAGGCGGACCGCCGCACGGCAGCGTTCGCGGCTGCTGTGCAGCCGTGGGCCAACACCCGCCGGCCGATGGAGCGGTTCTTCCTCATGCAGCCATTGATCGAAACCGCCATCGACAACTGGTCGCGGGTGCGCCCCGCACTGATCGAGAGCGGCAAGGCGGCCAACATCGTCGAGGCGATGCGCACCCCGATCCACGCCCGGCGGCTGGCTCCCGACGACCGCTCGCTGATCGGTGAGGAACGGGTCGTGCTCGCCAACGATCAGGAGTGGGAAGGTCATCTGATCGAGGGTCCGTATGTCACTCACCAGGCCGGCCGTTATTGGCTGTTCTATGCCGGCAATGATTTCTCGACGCCGGCTTACGGCATTGGCGTCGCAGTCGCCGACCATCCCCTGGGCCCCTATGAGAAGCAGACCGAACCGCTGCTGAGGACGGCGAGCGACTGGTGGGCGCCCGGCCATGCCTCGGTGGCTCCAGGGTCAGACGGACGGCCCCAGCTGTTCTTCCATGCTTTCTTCCCCGGACAGTGCGGATACAACGCGTTCCGGGCATTGCTGACCGTAGGGCTTTCGTTCAGCGACTCGGGGGTAGAACTCCGCCCGGTTTGAGCAGGGAGAGACCATGCAGCGCCTTTTGACCACCGTTGCGATCGCCTGCGCCACCGCCTCGCCCGTGCTCGCCAAGGAACCCGTCTTCGTCCCGGTATTCCAGGAGAACTTCCCCGACGCATTCGTGTTGCCGGCCGGCGGTGAATTCATCGCATACTCCACCAATGCTGGCGAGAATGTGCCAATGGCGACAAGCCGCGATCTCGTGAACTGGTCGTTCGTGCGCGACGCCGGCGGCAAGAAGCGCGACGCCTTTCCGCGAATGCCGGCGTGGGTGAAGCCGGGCTTTACCTGGGCACCGGAGGTGCTGAAGCTCGGCAATCGCTACCTGCTCTACTACACCGCCAATCACCGGCAGCAGGACAAGCAGTGCATCGGCGTCGCGGTGGCGAGCGATCCCAAGGGGCCGTTCGTCGATCGCGCGACCAAGCCGCTGGTGTGCCAGTTCGAGCTCGGCGGGTCGATCGATGCCAACAGCTTCCGCGACCAGGACGGCAAGCTGTACCTCTATTGGAAATCCGACGGCAATCGCATCGGCAAGCCGAGCGCGCTGTTCGGCATGCCGCTGACCAACGACGGGCTGAATTCCGCGGGGGCGCCCGTCGACTTGAAGCTCAGCGACCGGGAGGAATGGAAGCAGCGGGTCATCGAGGCCCCGACCATGATCCGGACGCCTGACGGCTTGGCGCTGCTCTATTCCGGCGGCTATTTCGGTTGGAACGACAACCAGCGGCTGAGCCCTTATGCCATGAGCTTCGCGCTGTGCTCAGGACCGCTGGGG
>CADCWB010000119.1 GCA_902806295.1 uncultured Sphingomonas sp.
CCGTTCGGTCGGGTCGATGGCATAGACAAGGACGTTGGTGTCAAGGCTCAGTTGAGCCATCAGCTGGTACGCTCTTCGTACGACGCCGGACCCCCGAGCGGGATCCCCTGGTCCATAATTTTCATCAGCTTGCGAAGGTTTTCCTGCCACTCGGGATCGTCAGTGCGGCGCTGTCGAGGAGGCTTCAGTTCAGCGATCACCTTGCCATTGCGCGTGATCTCCACAGTTTCGCCCTTTTCCACGCGCGCAAGGGTGCGTGAGACGGCCGAATTGAACTCGCGGATCGACATCACGCTCATTGCGTCGTCCTTTGTTGCAACAGTTGCAACATAGCGTTCCGTCAGTCCGCGATCAACCTCACAGCACTTCGAACAAACCCGCCGCGCCCATGCCGCCGCCGACGCACATGGTGACCACGACGTAGCGCTCGCCGCGGCGCTTGCCTTCGATCAGGGCATGGCCCGTCAGGCGCGCGCCCGACATGCCGTAGGGGTGGCCGATCGAAATCGCCCCGCCATCGACGTTGAGCTTCTCGTCGGGGATGCCGAGCTTGTCCTGGCAGTAGAGCACCTGCACCGCGAAGGCCTCGTTGAGCTCCCACAATCCGATGTCGTCGACCTTGAGCCCGAAGCGGCCAAGCAGCTTGGGCACCGCGAACACCGGGCCGATGCCCATCTCGTCGGGCTCCGTGCCGGCCACCGCCATGCCCAGGTAGCGGCCAAGCGGCTCGAGGCCCTTCTTCTCGGCATAGGCCGAATCCATCACCACGCAGGCCGAGGCGCCGTCCGATAGCTGCGATGCGTTGCCGGCGGTGATCAGCGCTTCCTGGCCCATCACCGGCTGCAGCTTGGCGAGGTCCTCCAGCGTGGTCTGCGGACGGTTACCTTCGTCCTTCGCAAGCGTCACCTCCTGCATGGAGATGGCGCCGGTTTCCTTGTCCTTGACGCCCATCCCGGCGGTGACCTCGACGATCTCATCGGCGAAGCGGCCTTCGGCCTGGGCGGCGGCGGTGCGCTGCTGCGAGCGGAGCGCATATTCATCGCAGCGTTCGCGGCTGATGCCGTAGCGGCTGCCGACCACTTCGGCGGTCTGGATCATCGGCATGTAGACGCCGTTGTGCATCGACAGCAGCTCCGGATCGGAGCCAAGCCGCATCTCGGGCGTCTGCACCAGGGAGATGCTTTCCACGCCGCCCGCGACGCAGACGTCCATCCGGTCGACAATGCACTGCTTGGCGGCGGTGGCGATCGCCATCAGGCCCGACGCGCATTGGCGGTCGATCGACTGGCCCGCGACGCCCACACCGAGACCGGCGCGAAGCGCGGCGGTGCGGCCGATGGTCGTCTGGACGCCCTGCTGCAGCGCGGCACCCATTACGCAGTCCTCGATCTCCTGCGGATCGACCTTGGCCCGCTCGACCGCGGCGCGGATGGCGTGGGCGGCGAGGGTCGGGGAGGGCGTCGCGTTGAACGCTCCGCGATAAGCGCGGCCGATCGGAGTGCGGGCGGTGGAGACGATAACGGCGTCGCGTGCGGACATGGTTGAGCTCCTTAAATGAACAGCAAGCCGAGCCACTGGGCGGTCAGCGCAGGCTTCTCCTCGCCCTCGATCTCGACGGTGACGGTGTGGCGGGTGAGCAGTTGGCCGGGTGCTTTCTCATCGGCGCTGTCGAGCACGAACCGGCCGCGAACGCGCTTGCCGGACTTGACCGGCGCGAGGAAGCGCACGCGGTCGAAGCCATAGTTGACGCCCATCTTGAGCGTGTCCGGCGCGAGCATGACATCCGCCGCCATCCGGCTCAGAAGCGAGAGCGAGAGGAAGCCATGAGCGATGGTGCCGCCGAACGGCGTCTGCCTGGCCGCCGCTTCGTCGACGTGGATGAACTGCTGATCCTCGGTTGCATCCGCGAAGGCCTGGATGCGGGCCTGGTCGACGGCGATCCAATCGGACACGCCGATCTCGGAGCCGACCCTGGCGCGGATTTCATCGAGTGAAGCGATGGGCATGAGTTTCCTCTAACGACTGGTTCTCCCCCGGCAAGCGCAAGTGCGAATTGTCCCGTCCTTTCGCGGTCGTGGCTGGTGTGCGGTCGCCGAAGTTTCCGAAGTTTCCTTGGTGAGCGCATCTACGACCTGACCGGCACCGGATCAGCGATGAGAGAGCACGCGACTGGTTGGCCGGCGACTGGAGCAGTCGAAATCCTATTGTTCAAGCGTGATCGGCGCTCGACGTGGGCAGGCCGCCGGTCTGACGCAGCGCCTCGCCCAGCGCCAGCGCCGTCGAGGTCGCCAGGTTCAATGAGCGGACTTGCGGCCGCATCGGCAGGCGCACCCGGGCGTCGCAGGCCTGAGCCACGCCAGCCGGCACGCCCGCGCTTTCCTTGCCAAACAGCAGGACGTCGGTCGCATGGAAGGTGAAGTCGTAGGCTGACCCGTCGGCCTTGGTGGTGAACAGGATGAGCCGGCGAGTTTGAACGCTGTTCTTGAACGCGTCGAAGTCGGGGTGGCGGGCCACGGTCACATGATCGATATAGTCCATCGCCGTCCGCCGCACGCGCCGGTCGTTCCACTCGAACCCCAGCGGCTCGATCAGGTCGATGGCGACTCCCAGGCAAGCACCAAGCCGGAGCACCGCCCCGACGTTGCCGGCGATCTCGGGTTCAAACAGAGCCATGCGCATGGCGACCGCTTGGCGTGGGCGGAAGCTTGACGCAAGGAGGGGCTGAACGGTGGTTAGAAGTGGAAAGCGGACAATCTGAGCCGGTTATGTAAGCGCTCGCACCATCGTGTCCGCTACCGTCAGCCAAGCCTTTTCTCGCCATATAGCAAGGCGCAGCAGCTGCTCTCCAGCGAGAACCGTCAGCCCGACGATGGTAGCAGCATGGAAACGCCCGCGTTGAATTAGATCCCAGGCAAGTAGCGGCGTCGCCAGAACGAACGCTATGAAGGTCGCGAGCTCCGGCCCGAATATTGTGCTGTTCGGCCATGGCATGCGACCAATGCTTGGCTGTAGCATTATCAAGGTCGCGCAAAGCATCAGCCGTTTATGTGTCTGAGGATTACGACGGTAGACGTAACCTCCCGCAACCAAGGCGCTAAACGCAACCATGTCGAAAAAAGGAACTGCAAACCACGTCAGCGGGGGAACGCTCGGCGGACCGCTCGCGATCGACGCCGACCGTGCTCCGGTCAGCACGCCCAGAATGACGATGATTACAGCAAGTCCAACAGTCGCCATCCCTAGGCGCATGTGCAACTTATGTTGCCGGGCTGAGATCAAGCCGGCCTGGGCGATGAACAATGCCATCCACGCTGTGAAGGCAACTGCGTGGACGATAACGAGCGGAGAGAGTGGTCTAAGTGGACGCGCACTCTCCATGTAACCACGGGCAAACCAACTCGGACCAAAGCCAATGACCACGGCGGCGGTGATCAGCAGCGCCATTCCGCAGTAGAAAAGGCGCTCCTTGGTAAGCCGTACCTGAAAACCTGCACTTGCCGCCATGGATGCCCCCATGTGCTGATGCCTGGGAGCTTACGCTCCTTTGCATCGAGCGGCAATCAGAGGCTTTGGTTAAGAAGGGCACTTCTGTGGCCCGAACGGATCAAGCGGACTTGGCCGCAAATGTCTGGAAAGGGTCGCGCACATTCGCAGAAGGCAGTTAGAAGGCCAACTCAAGACCGGGGTGATGGAGCGGTCGCGACCGGGGCGTAGGGCATCACCAGCGTGCCGTCGGGTGCGGCGGTGAAGGTGGTTTGGGCGGGATAGGCAAACTGGATGCCTTCGGCCGCGAAGCGCTTGAGCATTGCCACGATGATCGCGGCGCGTTTGGCGAACATGGCGTCGGCGTCGAGGCCTTCGTGGACGAAGATGAGCTCGTGATCGAGGCTGGAGGCGCCGAACCCCACCAGCACGCAGCGGACGAGGGAACAGCCGGGCTGCGCTTCGACGGCGGCGCGGGCGAGGGCGGGGACCTGCTCCAGCTTCTCCGGCGCCGTCTGGTAGACCAGGCCGAAGCGCAGCGTTTCCTGCCGGTCGTCGCCGGCCGCCAGGTTGCGGATCTCGCGCTCCAGCAGCTTGGTGTTGGCCATGATCACCATCTCGCCGGTGAGCGAGCGCAGGCGGGTTGTCTTGAGGCCGATCTTCTCCACCGTGCCGGTGGTGGTGTCGAAGCGGATGGTGTCGCCGCGCCGGAACGGGCGGTCGAACAGGATAGCGAGCGCGGCGAACAGGTCGGAGAAGATGCCCTGCGCGGCCAGGCCGATGGCGATGCCGCCGATCCCCAGACCGGCGACCAATGCAGTGACATCGACGC
The DNA here is from genome assembly GCA_902806295.1 of uncultured Sphingomonas sp. Lineage (GTDB taxonomy): Bacteria > Pseudomonadota > Alphaproteobacteria > Sphingomonadales > Sphingomonadaceae > Sphingomicrobium. Next base: position 4,316 of record CADCWB010000119.1, read on the forward strand.
CCAGATTGCCGAGGATGACCACCACCGCAATACCGAACAGCGCCACACTGACCAGCACCCGGATCACGCCCATGGCGTTGCCGAGCGTAGTTTCGCCCGGCCGCTCGCCGACGTGCTGGCCGACGATGCCGAGGATCAGCTCGCGGCCCCAGACCGCTCCCTGGAGGGCGAACGCGACGATGAAGGCGATGTCGAACAAGCGCTCGATGCGGGCTGGCGGCTGCGCGTAGCTGACCACGATCTCCAGCGCCGCTGCAGCCATGAAAAGGACGCCGGTCTTGGCCAGAACGCGGCCGATCACGCCCTTCCAGCTCATGCAGCGCGGATCGGCCCTGACGATCGAGCGGCCCGCGGCGCGCAGCAAGAGCATCAGCAGCACCAGCCCGACCGCCACCGCGCTGCCCAGCAACAGCGCGTCGAGGTTGAAGATCAGCCAGTCGATGAAGCGCTCGAGCTTGCGGGTCATCGGCTCAGGCCTTGAGGCGGTAGCCGGTGCGGAAGATCCACCAGATGCCGAGCAGGCAAGCGCCGGCGAACGCCGCGGTTGCGGCCAGCGCGGTGCCGAACGCGACATCGGCCGTGCCGAAGAAGGTCCAGCGGAAGCCGTTCACCAGATAGACGACCGGGTTGAACAGGGTGATGGTCCGCCACGGCTCCGCCAGCATTTCGATGGAATAGAAGCTGCCGCCCAGGAAGGTCAGCGGCGTGACGACCAGCAGGGGAATGACCTGCAGCTGCTCGAACCCCTTGGCCCAGATGCCGATGATGAAGCCGAACATGCAGAAGGTCAGCGTCACCAGCAGCAGGAACAGCAAGGCCAGCAGCGGGTGCAACACCGATACGGGCACGAACAGGTGGGCGGTGGCGAAGATCACCAGCGCCACGATCATCGCCTTGCTGGCGGCCGCGCCGACATAGCCGAGCACCGTTTCGAACGCGCTCATCGGGGCCGAGAGGATCTCGTAGATGGTGCCGGTGAAGCGCGGCATGTGGATGCCGAAACTGGCGTTGAAGATGCTTTCGGTGAACACGCTGAGCAGCATCAGCCCGGGGACGATGAAGCTGCCGTAGGGCACTCCGCCGATCTCGGTCATGCGGCTGCCGATCGCGGAGCCGAAGACGATGAAGTAGAGGCTGGTGGTGATTACTGGCACGGCCAGGCCGGTCCACAGCGTGCGGCGGAAGCGGTGCATTTCGAACCGGTAGATGGCCCAGATCCCGCGCCAGTTCATGGGTGTGATCCCTCCTCATCATTGCGAGCGGAGCGAAGCAATCCAGTGGCCTTCCAAAGAACACTGGATTGCTTCGTCGCTTCGCTCCTCGCAATGACGACACTCACTCCGCGGCCTCCTGCCGCTGCTGCTGAATCAGGTCGACGAAGATGTCTTCCAGGCTGGACTGCTTGGTGTCGAGGTCCTTGAACGTGATGCCCTCGTCACGCAGCGCCGCCAGCAGCGAAGGGATGCCGGTGCGGTCCGCCTTGGCGTCGAACTCGTAGGTCAGCGTAGCCCCATCCTCGCTCAACTGCGGCTGCCAGGGCGCGAGCGCGCTCGGCACGGCGGCGAGCGGTTCGACCAGCTGCAGGTGCAGGATCTTGCGGCCGAGCTTCTGCATCAGCGCGGCCTTGTCCTCGACCAGGATCAGCTCGCCCTTGGCGATCACCCCGACGCGGTCCGCCATCTCCTCGGCTTCCTCAATGTAATGAGTGGTGAGGATGATGGTCACGCCCTGTTCGCGGAGGCGGCGAACCATGTTCCACATGTCCTTGCGCAGCTCGACGTCCACGCCGGCCGTGGGCTCGTCGAGGAACAGGATGTCGGGTTCGTGCGCCAGCGCCTTGGCGATCATCACCCGGCGCTTCATCCCGCCGGACAGCTCCTTCATGATCGTCTTGCGCTTGTCCCACAGGGTCAAGGTGCGCAGGATCTCCTCGATCTTGGCCGGGTCGCGCGGCTTGCCGAACAGCTCGCGGCTGAAGCTGACGGTGGAGATGACCGGCTCGAAGGCGTCGGTGGTCAGTTCCTGCGGGACGAGGCCGATGCGGCGGCGGACCTCCCGGTAATGGGTTTGCCAGTTCTTGCCGTCCACCAGCACCTCGCCGCCGCTGGCGGTGACCAGCCCGCAGACGATGGAGATCAGCGTGGTCTTGCCTGCCCCGTTGGGGCCGAGCAGGGCGAAGATCTCGCCGCGCCGGATGTCGAGATCGACGGCCTTCAGTGCTTCGGTGCCACTGGCATAGGCCTTGCGCAGTCCGCGGATGGAGAGGATGGGGTCGCTCATTCGACTGGTCCTGCCTCCACCGGCTCAGGCTTGTCATCTTGGCTCAGGCCATGACGCAGCAGCATGGGGATGTTCAGCGCGGCGAACAGGAAGGTGAGCGGGATCGCGCCCCACAGCTTGAACCCGACCCAGAAGTCGGTCGTGCTGTTGCGCCACACCGTCTCGTTCACCACCGCCATGAACAGGAAGAACAGCGCCCAGTTGCGGGTCAGCTTGCTCCATCCGGCGTCCGTGAGGCCGGGGTAGGCCGAGCCGAGCACCATCTTCAGCAGCGGCTTGCCGGACCACAGACCGAAGCCGAGCAGGCCGGAGACCAGCAGATAGTAGATGGTCGGCTTGACCTTGATGAAGGTTTCATTGTGCAGCCAGATGGTCAGGCCGCCAAGGATCACCACCATCGCGCCGGAAAACCATAGCAGCGGCGAGATGCGGCGGAACTTGATGGCCGAGTAGATCATCGCCGCCACCATCGCGACCATGAAGGCGCCGGTCGCGACGAAGATGCGGCCGAGCGGATCGACCGGCGCGAAGAAGTTGGCGAGGAAGAACACCAGCAACGGGCCGAGATCGATCAGCAGCCGCGATCCTCCGGTCGGCTCCTCGTGGGATGCGGCACTCATGGGGTCAGGCCCGCGATCGCCCGCGCCACGGCGCGCGGATCGAACGGGCGCAGGTCTTCGACTCCTTCGCCGACGCCGATCGCATGGATCGGCAGCCCGAACTTCTCGGCCGCCGCCACCAGCACGCCGCCGCGCGCGGTGCCGTCCAATTTGGTCATCACCAGTCCCGTCACTCCCGCCAGATCGCGGAATACCTCGATCTGGTTGAGCGCGTTCTGCCCGGTGGTGGCGTCCAGCACCAGCACCACGTCATGCGGCGCCTCCGGGTTCAAGCGGCCGAGCACCCGGCGGACTTTGGACAGCTCGTCCATCAGGTGGGTCTTGTTCTGCAGACGCCCGGCCGTGTCCACGATCAGGCAGTCGATCCCGGTTGCGGTCGCCTGCTTGACGCCATCAAACACGATCCCCGCCGCGTCGCCGCCTTCTTTGCCGGTAATGACCGGAGCGCCAATTCGCTCACCCCAGATACGCAGCTGCTCGATCGCAGCCGCGCGGAACGTGTCGCCCGCCGCCAGCATCACCCCGTAGTCCTGCTCCTGCAGCAGGTGCCCGAGCTTGCCGATGGTGGTAGTCTTGCCCGACCCGTTGACGCCAATCACCAGGATCACGTGCGGTCGCGGGAAGCCCCACACGTCGAGCGGCTTGGCGACGGGGGCGAGAATCTGCTCGATCTCCTCGGCCAGGATGGTGCGCAGGCCGCGCTCGTCCAGCTGCTCGAAGCGGCGGGCGGCGATTGCCTCGCGGATGCGCTTGGAGGATTCCGGCCCGAGGTCGGATGCGATCAGCGCTTCCTCGATGTCGTCCAGCGTTGACGTGTCCAACGCCTGGCGAGTGGCAAGACCGCTGAGGTTCTCGCCCAAGCGGTCGGCGGTCTTCTTGAACCCGCCCGTGAGCTTCTCCAGCCAACTCATGCGCCCAGGGCCTCAAGGTCGATCTCGCCGCGGAACACATGGCTAGCCGCGCCGATCATTCGTACCTCGCCGCCGGGCTGCCAAGCGACGGTCAGCGTGCCGCCCGGCATGACGACCTTGACGGGCGAGTGCACCCGCTTCGACTTGATCGCCGCCACCGCGGTCGCGCAGGCGCCGGTGCCGCAGGCGAGGGTCAGTCCGGCGCCACGCTCCCAGGTGCGCAAGAGCAGCTCGCCGTTGCGGACCTCGGCCACGTTGACATTGATCCGCTCGGGGAAGGCAGGATCATGCTCGATGCTCGGCCCCACACGGACCAGATCGATCGCTTCCACATCCTCGACGAAGAAGACCAGGTGCGGATTGCCGACCGAGAGTGCCATCGGGCGCTCCAGCGGGCCCCAGCCCATCGGGACGGCATCGGTGTCCATTGGATAGGTGATCGGCACCTCGTCCCAGGCGAACTTCGGCTGCCCGAGCGAGACCTCGACCGAGCCGTCCAAGGTCGACCCGTGCACGATCCCGCCACCGGTCTCGAGCGACTTGGCGCCGGTCAGAGCGACCACGCAGCGTGAGGCATTACCGCAGCTCTGCACCTCTCCGCCGTCGTGGTTCCAGATGCGCATACGCAAGTCGGCTTTGGTGCTCGGCTCCAGCAGGATCAGTTGATCGCAGCCGATCCCCGTGCGGCGGTCGGCAAGCGACTTGGCCAGGCCCGGTGCGATGGTCAGCGACTGGTCGCGCGCATCCAGGATGACGAAGTCGTTCCCCAGCCCATGCATCTTATGGAATTGCCGCAACACGCCCGGCGACTTAGGGACGCGATGAACCCAAGTCCACCGCGAGAGAGTTGAACACGAGATGCCCAGAGCCGCCACAGACGTGATGCAGTCCGTCATCTTCTCCGCCGTGCTGGATGCAGTGGCCGCGCTGAAGGCAGGGTCGGGTGGCCTGCCCAACAATCTGCTGCGCGACGTGCAGGCGATCCACGCCAACGTGACCTTCGCCGACCTGCCCAAGGAGCTGCAGGATGCCATCTCGGCCAGCACCCGCACCGCCTTCACCCAGCTGCTGAAGGACGGCTACGCGGTTGCTCCGCGTGACGCCGGTTCGGCTCGGCCGCAGCAGCGGCAGGCCGAGGTGGTCGACCGTGGCGCCCGCGGCCCGCGGCCCCCGCGTCCGCAGGGCAGGGGTCCGCGGCCCGACGGTCCTGGCGGCGCTCGCCCTGGCGGAGGTCGGCCGACCGGGCCAGGCGGCAGGCCCCGAGGTCCGCGCAAGCCGCCGGCCTGAAGGGCGCTGGCCACCTCCGCAGTTGATTTGGTCGGGCTGCTCGGCTAGATGACAGCGGTCGTATTCGACAAGTCATTGATGAGCGTCCGTACCTGGACACGCTGGCCGGCGAGGTTTCGCCCGCCGGCGCGTCATGCGTTGTGGATCTTCATCGCAGGAGCGCTGGAATGTTCGAGTCCCTGAGCGATCGCCTTGGCGGTGTGTTCGACAAGCTTCGCGGCCGTGGCGCACTGACGGAGGCCGACGTGCGCTCCGCGATGCGCGAAGTGCGCGTGGCGCTGCTGGAGGCCGACGTCGCGCTGCCGGTGGCCCGTGACTTCGTCGACCAGGTTACCGAGCGCGCGGTCGGCCAGGAGGTGCTCCGCTCGGTCACGCCTGGCCAGCAGGTGGTCAAGCTCGTCAACGACGCACTGGTCGAAATGCTGGGCGCGGACGCGTCGGAGCTGAACGTCAATGTCGCGCCGCCGGCCGTGGTGATGATGGTCGGCCTGCAGGGCTCGGGCAAGACGACGACCACCGCCAAGCTGGCCAAGCGCCTGGCGGAGAAGGACCGCAAGAAGGTGCTGATGGCCTCGCTGGACGTGGCCCGCCCGGCCGCGCAGGAGCAGCTGGCCGTGCTCGGCCGTCAGGCGAGCGTCGACACGCTGCCGATCGTCACCGGCCAGCAGCCCGTCGACATCGCCAAGCGCGCGCTCCAGTCGGCCAGGCTGCAGGGTTATGACGTGCTGCTGCTCGACACGGCCGGCCGGCTCCACGTCGACGATGCGCTGATGAGCGAGATGAAGGCGGTCAGCGCCGCCTCCGCTCCAGCCGAGACGCTGCTGGTGGTCGATAGCCTGACTGGCCAGGACGCGGTCAACGTTGCCAAGGGCTTCGCGGGCGAGGTCGATCTGACCGGCGTGATCCTGACCAAGATGGACGGCGATGCGCGCGGCGGCGCGGCGCTGTCGATGCGGGCGGTCACCGGCAAGCCGATCAAGTTCGCCGGGACGGGCGAGGGCCTGGACGCGATCGAGCCCTTCCACCCCAGCCGCGTGGCGGGCCGGATCCTCGGCATGGGCGACGTGGTCAGCCTGGTCGAGCGCGCCGCCGAAACTATCAAGGTCGAGGACGCAGATAAGCTCGCGGCCAAGATGGCGCGGGGCAAGTTCGATCTCGACGATCTGCGCATGCAGCTCGATCAGATGAAGCGGATGGGGGGGCTGTCCGCGCTCGCCGGCATGCTGCCCGGCATCAAGGGCATGAAGGGCGCGATGGACAAGGCGCAGGACGGCAAGGCGCTGGTGCACCTTGAAGCCATGCTGTCCTCCATGACCGCCAAGGAGCGGGCCGCGCCGCAGTTGATCAACGCCAAGCGGAAGATCCGCATCGCCAAGGGCAGCGGTCGCACGGTGCAAGAGGTCAACAAGCTGCTCAAGATGCACCAGGAAATGGAAACCGCCATGAAGCGGCTTAAGAAGATGGGCGGCTTCGGCAAGCTCGCCAGCATGTTCGGCAGCGGCGGGCAGGAGGGTGCCATGGGTGGACTGATGGGTCCCGGCGCCGGCGGGCCCGCACTGCCTGGCTTGCCCGGCGGCAATCAGCCGTTCGGCCTGCCGCCCGGGTTCGACAAGTTCAACAAGAAATAACCAGCATTCAGAAGAAGGAAGTCAGATGTCAGTTGCAATTCGTCTCGCCCGCGGCGGCTCCAAGAAGCGCCCTTACTACCGCATCGTCGTCGCGGACTCGCGCAACGCGCGTGACGGCCGCTTCATCGAGAAGATCGGCACTTACAATCCCCTGCTGGCGAAGGACTCGCCCGAGCGCGTCAAGCTTGATGCCGAGCGCGCCACCCATTGGCTGAGCGTCGGTGCGCAGCCGTCGGACCGGGTCGCTCGCTTCCTGGACGCCGCCGGTGTTCGTGAGCGTGCCACGCGCAACAACCCGAACAAGGGCAAGCCGGGCGAGAAGGCGACCGAGCGCGCCGAAGAGCGGGCGACCAAGCAGGCCGAGGCTGCCGAGGCAGCCGCCACCGCTGCTGCGGAAGCGGCTGCCGCTCCGGCGGTGGAGGAGACTCCGGTCGCTGATGAGGCTCCGGTTGCTGACGAGGCTCCAGCGGCAGAGGACGTGGTCGCCGAGGAAGCGGCTGCCGAAGCTCCCGCGGCCGATCAGGCTCCTGCCGCCGAAGCGATGGACGAGACCAGCGCTCCGGCCCAGCCGGAGCCGTCCGAAGGCCCGGCCGATGCCGCTCCCGCAACGGAAGAGGTTTCGGCCCCAACCCAGCCGGAACCGGCCGAGGGTGGCGACGACGTCACGCCGACCGAAGGCGCCGAAAAGGCAGCGGGCTAAGCGACGTTCCTCGACTTCGCTCGGCACGAACCGCAAGGTTGGGCGACCAACTTCGTTCGTGTCGAGCGTGGTCGAAACACGTGCTCCGGATGTCCCAGCCACGAATCACCCTTGCGGCGGTCGCCGGCGCCCACGGCATCGCGGGTGAGCTGCGCCTCAAGCTGTTCACCGAGAGTGCGAAGAGCCTCGCGGACCACAAGACGGTGTTCGTCAACGGCAAGCAGATGCAACTCCAGTCTGCCAAGGACAGCGGCAAGACTGCAATTGCCCGTCTCGCCGGAGTCACGACCCGCGAGGCGGCCGAAGCGTTGCGGGGCAGCTTGATCGAGGTCGAGCGCGCAGCCCTGCCACCGCTCGAAGAGGGCGAATACTACCACGCCGATCTGCTCGGGCTCGCCTGCGTTGACTCGGAGGGCAACCCGCTCGGGAGGGTCTCGGCGATAGAGAACTTCGGCGCGGGCGACCTGGTCGAAGTGGAAGACGCGAACGGAAAGCGCGCTCTTGTTCCATTCAAGCCCGGGATCGCCGATCTGGCGGACGGCAGGATCGTCATCGATCCGGAGTTCCTGGCTTAACAGCGGGCTGCCCCGCTAGTAATCACCCGCCTCAGCCGTCTGCAGCTCAGTGTCCGTCAGGCACGGCTCGCGCAGCATCGGGGTTCGCGCGGCCAGATCATTGCGGATGGTGGTCGCCGCTTGGCCGCCTTCGCCCATGGCGTGGCTGATCTGGTCCAGTCCGTGGACCACGTCGCCAGCGGCATAGAGCCCCTCGACCGAGGTGCGCATCTTCTCGTCGCACAGGAAGCAGCCGTCGTCCGCCAGCTTGGCGCCGATCATCTCGCCGAGCTGAGTGTGCGTATCCGACCCAAGCGCCGGATAGATGCTGTCGAAGGTCAGCAGGCCCTCGGCAGTGTCGACGGTGATGCATGACCCCGTAACCCCGACGGCCTCGGCCGGACCATCAACGGTCACCACGCCGGCTGCCTTCAGCCGCTCGGCGTCCTCGGGTGCCACCTCGAGCGCGCTGTCGGGAGCGATCAGTGTCACATCCGCGGTATAGCTGCGGAGGAAGATCGCCTCGCCCACGCCGCCCTTGCCGGAGCCGATCACGCCGACCTTCTTGTCGGTGACTTCGTACCCGTCGCAGATCGGGCAGTAGCGGATCAGGCCGCGGCCCATCGCATCGTCATGCAGCTCCGGGTCCATCGGCGGGCGGCGGTTGGTGAGGCCGGTGGCGAGCAGAACGGTCCGCGCCGGCTTAGCGCCTGAGCCCCA
>CADCWB010000120.1 GCA_902806295.1 uncultured Sphingomonas sp.
GGCGTGTGGAGAACTAAAGAAAGCGCCGGAAAACTCGGCCGCGGCATGCGGCCAACGGTTGGCCGCCCCGAGCAGGCCCGCTACGCCGAAGCCATGAGCATTCTTTCGGACCGCTGGATTCGCGAACAAGCGCAAACGACCGGCATGATCGAGCCGTTCGTCGAGGCCCAGCGGCGCGACGGCTGCATCAGCTACGGCCTGTCCTCCTACGGCTACGACGCGCGGGTCGCGGACGAGTTCAAGATCTTCACCAATGTTGACAACGCGTTGGTCGATCCGAAGGATTTCGCTGCCAACAGCTTCGTCGATCGGAAGACGGACGTGTGCATCATTCCCCCCAACAGCTTCGCACTGGCGCGGACGGTTGAGTACTTCCGCGTCCCCCGCGACGTGCTGGTCATCTGCCTGGGCAAATCGACCTATGCCCGCTGCGGCATCATCGTGAACGTGACTCCGCTGGAGCCCGGCTGGGAAGGGCATGTCACCCTGGAGTTCAGCAACACGACTCCCTTGCCGGCCAAGATCTACGCCAACGAGGGCGCCTGCCAGTTTCTTTTCCTCAAGGGAAACGAGCCTTGCGAGGTCACTTATGCCGATCGCGCCGGCAAATATCAGGGGCAGCGTGGGGTGACCCTGCCGCGACTCTAAGCCAAGCCCGCCCGCCCGGCGGTGATCAGGTCGACCCAGCCCGCATAAGCTTGGCCCAGCTTGCCGAGCAGCTTGGCCAAGCTTTCGTCCAGGATCGCACCGTCCCGTCCAAATTTTTCATCCGAGATGTTGCTCAGATAGGCTTCGGGCTGCTGCATGGTGGGCATGTCTAGGAACACGCAGCATTGGCGCAGGTGATGGTTGCAGCCGAAGCCACCGAGCGATCCGGGCGAGGCGGTGACGATGGCGGCTGGCTTCTTGCTGAACACGCTCTTGCCGTACGGCCGCGAGCCGACATCGATGGCATTCTTGAGCGCGCCCGGGATGGAGCGATTATATTCGGGTGTGACGAACAGCACGCCATCAGCCTCGGCGATCTCCCGCCGGAAGCGGACCCAAGGCTCAGGCCGCGGATCGTTGTCGAGGTCCGGGTCGTACAGCGGCAGGTCGGCGATCTCGACAATGCGGCAGTGGAGGCTGTCCGGCACGGAACCGAAAGATCGCGCGCGCGATCTTTCGGTTGAGCGAATCTTCGCGAATGGAGCCGACCAAGATTGCGATGCGATGCTGGGCCATGGGCAGGGAATGGCTCAGCACCGGAAAGAGTTGCACCCGCGGCGTTAGTTCATCTCTTCGATCTTCTTCCACTCCTCAGCGGTGTGGCAGAAGCGGGTCTTGGCCATGCGCGAACCGGTCAGCTCCAACCGTCGGCAGATCTTCTTATCGGCCTTATCCGCCGCAGCGCCGCCTTGGCCGGCCGCCACTTCACGCTGAACATTCTGCTTGGCATGGACCGGCGTGCTGGCGAGCAGCAGCGGACTTGCGAGCAGGAGCGCGCTGACGATGCCCGTGGTGTTGAACTTGCTCATGGTTAGTCTCCCTCGTTGACCAAGAGAGATTACGTCCGCGCTGGCCCCTTCCGCTATCCGCCCGTTGTCCACGCGCAGACGGGCAAAGCGGCTTGGTCGAAATGCCGTGTCGACGAACGCCGTTTGTCGAAGCTCAGCGCTTTCGCCCCTGGTGCCGGATGTTGGCTGGCCGGCCACGCTTGCCCATCGGCGGCCGACGAGTGCGGTCGCGGCGCTGGGTGCTTGCCTCGCCACCGCCGAAACGCCCCTCAGGCAATTGGAAACGCAGCCCACCGCTGATCGGGTTGGCCTCGATGAGGCGCAGCTTCAGGCGCTGACCGACGCGGTAGGTCTCCTCCGTCTCCTCGCCGACCAGCAAGCGGGATTTCTCATCGTAGCGGAAATACTCGTTGCCCAGGTCCGCGGCGAGCACCAGCCCGTCGCCGCCCAGCCCTTCGACGGTGGCAAAGAAGCCGAACGGCTGCACGCCCGTGATCCGCGCATCAACCAGTTCACCGACGCGATCCGCAAGGTAGGCCGCTACATAGCGGTCGATTGTATCTCTCTCGGCCTCCATCGCGCGGCGCTCCAGCATCGAGATCTGCTCGCCGATCTCGGTGAAGCGTTCGACATCTTCCGGCGGCAGACCGCCGTCGCCAAGCCGATAAGCACTGACCAGCGCGCGGTGGACCAGCAGGTCGGCGTAGCGGCGAATTGGCGAGGTGAAGTGGGCATAGGAGCCGAGCGCCAGACCGAAGTGGCCGAGCGGCTCGGGCGAGTAGCGAGCCTGGGTCTGGGTGCGGAGCAGCTGCTCCATGATCTGGGGCCGAGCGTCGCTGTCGCCGAGCAGGTCGATGATCCGGTTGAAGGTGGCTGGCTTGATGACCTGCCCAAGCGCAAACTCCATGTCGAAGGTCTTGAGATAGTCCTTGAGCGCGACCAGCTTCTCGCGGCCGGGTGCTTCATGGTCGCGGTACATAACAGCCGCTTTCTTCGCCTCCGGCGCCTTCGCCGCGGCAACATTGGCGGCAATCATGAAATTCTCGACGAGCCGGTGCGCGTCGAGCCGCTCGCGCGGAGCGACGGACGCGATCCGGCCTTTCTCGTCGAGCACGACCTGACGCTCGGGTAGGTCGAGCTCCAGGGGCTCCCGCCGATCGCGGGCGGCAAGCAGCGCAGCCCAGCACGCCCACAGCGGCTTGAGTGCTGTCTCCACGAGCTCGTCGGCAACCGGCGGCTGGGCAGGTTCGATCTCAGGCATGGAGCAAGGAGAGGAGGAAATCTCCGTGGATTCGTCCGTCCCCGACTGCGCTCCCGAGGCGCGAGGCTTGGTCCGGTCGATCGCGGCCTGCGCGTCCTCGTAGGCGATGTTGGCGACAACCCGGATCACGGCGCGGCTGAAGCGCCAGCTTTTCAGGGTGCCGTCCACCGCGATGTGCAGGTGGCAGGCCAGCGCCGCGCGATCCTGACCTTCCTTGAGCGAGCAGATGTCGCTGGACAATTCGTGTGGCAGCATGGGCACGACCCGATCGGGGAAGTAGACGCTGTTGCCCCGACGACGCGCTTCGCGGTCCAAGTGGCTATGCGGCCGGACGTAGAAGCTGACGTCGGCAATGGCGACGATTGCGTTCCAACCGCCCCCCTCCCGCGCCTCCGCCCAGATCGCATCGTCATGATCGCGAGCGTCGGCGGGATCGATGGCGACGATCGGCAGATGGCGCAGGTCCTCGCGTTCATCGCCAAGCTTCTGCTCGGAGACGCGCCGCGCTTCATCGATGGTTTCCCTCGCGAACTCGTACGGCAGGCCATGCTTGTGGATGGCTATGAGGCTGAAACTTCGGGGCGCGAACGGGTCGCCGAGGATCGCATCAACCCGCGCCGACACGCGCGGTGGCCGGCCCGAGGGCTCACACAGCACGAGGTCCCCGACCTGCGCCTCGCCCAGGTCGCTGATCGGCAACTCGCGCCGCTCCCGCTTGTCGACCGGCTTAAGCCAGTGCCGCTCGCCCTCCTGGTGGACGACGCCCAGCAACAGCTCGGCCGAGCGAGCGAGCTTCTTCATGAGGTGCGCGACATGCCCTTTGCCGCGCTCTTCGGTGCGGGCGAGAATACGGTCGTTTAGCGCCAGCGCCGAGCGCCGTCCTTGCTCGATCACGCGCAGCTTGGGCGGCGGACCTTCCCCCTGCCAGTTGTCCGGTACAGCCACGGCGCCCTCGTCCACCGCCACCACGCGCAGCACGGTGACCCGAGGAATGCCCCCGGCCTGATGAAAAGCCCGCCCGGGCGAGGCGTCGATCAACCCCTCGTCGGCCATATCCTTGAGCAATGCCTTGAGCAGGATCTTGTCATGCCCGTGCAGCCCGAAAGCACGCGCAATTTCCCGCTTGCCGGCCGCTTGGCCAGACTGGGTAATGAAGTCGAGGATCTGTTGGCGGGACGGCAGTCCGGCGAGGATGGGCTTCTTGGGCATGGTGTCCATACGCCGTCATGCTGAACTTGTTTCAGCATCTACCCCTTCACGCTGGCGGCTGCTCCAGCGGACGGGTGGACCCTGAAACGAGTTCAGGATGGCGGCTACTTGCTTGGCGGAGTAGGCGGTGGTGCAAGGTAGGGCTTGAACGCGCCGCCGGGAACGGCCGAGACGACCGGGCTCTCCCACCCGTCCTGGCTGACACTGGCCAGACCGAACACCCAATCGTCTACTCGCACCCCCTTGAGAACGATCGCGCAAACCCCTTGCGCGTTGCACAAGGACGATGGCGGCGCCGTTTGCAGCTCCACCCCTGCTGGACCATAGGCTTCCTGCCAACGGTTGCTGTCTGTGCGCCGCCAGCGCGCCACGAACAGCGGTGCAGCACCCTTGGTCCAGGAGAGGGTTGTGTCCGTACTGACTGCGCCCTCGACCTTTACGTCCGAAGGCGGCGGCGGAGCGGTCGCGAGCGCCGCCAGCGCCGCGATGTTCAGCTTGGTGACCTTGGCCAAATACGGAAAGTCCATCTTGTCGATGGTGTCGCCATATTCGACGCCGTTCTCGGTCCGGAGGTCCTGATGCTGGTGGTTGTAGTTCTCGACGGCCACTGAGAAACGCACCGCGGGGTAGCCGGCGTTGAGGAACTCCGTATGGTCCCCGCCCCGGCCAAAGCGGTCGTTGCGCCACACCTGCATGACGTCGAGGCCAATCGCCGGCAGACGCTCCGCCAACGAGTCGAGGAAACGCGACAGGTTGCGGGATGGCGCGTCGTTCTCACCGCCGAGACTGCGTTGCTGCGCGGCCAGTTCTTCTCGACCCTGCCAGCGTGGTCCTTCGGAGAATACTCGGACGACCTTGTCGTTGCACACCCCGTCCGAGCCGCAGCTGTTGCCGATGATGTCGTTATTGAGGTTGGCAATGACGTTCCAGCCCTGCGCCTTGGCATAGTCGGCCAGGATCTTGCCGCCGAGCAGCCCCTGCTCCTCCCCCGACAGTGCGGCATAGACGATAGTGCCTGGGAACTTGCGCCTGGACAGCACCCGCGCGGCCTCCAGCACCGTGGCCGTTCCGGAGCCGTCGTCGTTGGCGCCCGGAGCATCGGCGGTCGCATTCATCACGTCGGTTACCCGGCTGTCGATGTGGCCGGTGATGATCACTACATCGTTCGGCCGCTCCGAGCCGCGTTGGATTGCTACGGCGTTGCACACCTTGGTCGGCGTCGGCACGCGCCGGCCGCTTACCGTGTCGCAGGTCTGCAGCGTTGGTAGGCCGAGTCGTTTCATCTCCGCTTCCGCCCAGCGGACCGACGCGCCGATGCCCCTCTTGGGGTTGGTTTGCGATGAAAGCGTGTGGCGGGTGCCGAAGCTTACGAGCTTCTGGATGGTACGGCGGAGCTGGGCTTCGCTGACCGGGGCAACGACCTGCTGAAGAATGGCCGACTGATTGGGCATCGGCAGCGGCGGAGTGGCGGTCGCCGCGGTGGACAGCAGGACAATCGGCAGAAACGCATATTGGCGCATGAAACAGGTCTCCTCGGCCCGTCACAACTGGCATTGTGCGAAGCGCTTGGCTAGGTGGCGCGCAACACATCGGAGCAGGATCAGGGACATGCGGCAGATCGATCATTTCATCGGCGAGGGCAGCTATGCCAGCGGCGAGCGCAGCGGCGAGGTGTTCAACCCGAGCCAGGGCCAGGTGCAGGCCACCGTCCGCCTCGGCACCGCCGGCGACCTGCAGAAGGCGGTCGACGCTGCCAACGCGGCCCTGCCCGGCTGGGCCGCGACCAACCCGCAGCGCCGTGCGCGCGTCATGTTCAACTTCAAGGCGCTGGTCGAACAGCACATGGACGAGCTGGCCGAGATCCTTTCCTCCGAGCACGGCAAGGTCATCGCCGACGCCAAGGGCGACATCCAGCGCGGGCTGGAAGTGATCGAATTCGCCTGCGGCATTCCCCATGCGCTGAAGGGCGAATACACCCAGGGCGCGGGCCCTGGTATCGACGTCTACTCGATGCGTCAGCCGCTCGGCATCGTCTGCGGCATCACCCCGTTCAACTTCCCCGCCATGATCCCGATGTGGATGTTCGGCGTCGCCATCGCCTGCGGTAACGCCTTTATTTTGAAGCCGTCCGAGCGCGACCCGTCGGTGCCGGTGCGGCTGGCCGAGCTGATGAAGGAAGCTGGCCTGCCCGACGGCATCCTGCAGGTCGTGCACGGCGACAAGGAGATGGTCGACGCGATCCTCGACCATGACGATATCCGCGCGATTAGCTTCGTCGGGTCGTCCGACATCGCCCACTATATCTACTCGCGTGGAACGGCCAACGGGAAGCGGGTGCAGGCGTTTGGCGGGGCCAAAAACCATGGCATCGTCATGCCCGATGCCGACCTCGACCAGGTGGTCAACGACCTTGCCGGTGCGGCTTTCGGCTCGGCGGGAGAGCGCTGCATGGCACTGCCGGTCGTGGTGCCCGTGGGTGATCGAACGGCGGATGCCCTGCGCGAGAAGCTCATCCCGGCCATCGAAGGATTGCGCGTCGGTGTTTCGACCGATCCGGACGCGCACTACGGTCCGGTGGTCAACGCCGCGCACAAGGAGCGGGTCGAGAACTGGATCCAGACCTGCGCCGACGAAGGCGGTGAGCTAGTGGTCGACGGGCGCGGCTTTACCCTGCAGGGGCATGAGGAAGGCTTCTTCGTCGGTCCGACTTTGTTCGATCACGTGAAGCCACACTTCCGCAGTTACCAGGAAGAGATTTTCGGCCCCGTGCTGCAGATGGTCCGCGCGCCCGACTTCGACACCGCCGTGCGCCTCCCGAGCGAGCACCAGTACGGCAATGGCGTCGCCATCTTCACCCGCAACGGTCATGCGGCCCGGGAGTTTGCGGCGCGGGTCAACGTCGGCATGGTCGGCATCAACGTGCCGATTCCAGTCCCGGTCGCTTACCATACGTTCGGCGGCTGGAAACGCTCGGGTTTTGGCGACATCAACCAGCACGGCATGGAAGGCGTCCGCTTCTGGACCAAGACCAAGACCATCACCCAGCGCTGGCCGGACGGCGGCGTCGGCGATGCGGCGAATGCGTTCGTCATCCCGACCATGGGGTGATGCTGGCGGGCCACAGCTAACGGGTTGACAAGGGAGGCGCGCGCCCTTCTTTTCTGACGCGCCGGCGGGGGCCGGCGAGTTTGGGGGAGTACAACTAGTGAAGCGGGATATTTTGCGTCCGGCGATCGTCGGTGTGGTCGTGTTTGGCTTTGGGCTGGCGACGCAGGCTCAGGGGCAGCCAAAGCCAGAGAACAAGGACACTCCCGAGGAGATTGCCAAGGACGCCGCCCGCGACCTCAAGGACAATCGCTTCTACAACAAGCCGGGTGCGACCCGCGCTCAGTATGATGCCGATTGGCAGGAGTGCCGGCTGATCGCCCGCGGCTCCAAGATCATCAACGGTAGCCAGACCTACTATAATCCAGCGCTCTACAATCCCTCCATTTCGCCGCTTGCGGCCGGCATCGGCGGTGGCCTTGGAGCGCTGATCGGCGCGGCCATCGTCGAGGGCGTTCAGCGGCGCGAGAACCGCAAGCGCTGCCTGATGATCAAGGGTTGGCGCATGGTTAAACTGCCCGCGGCTAACGCCGGCGCCGTGTCCGCGATGAGCGACGCCAACAAGCAGGCCTATTTCAATCGGATCGTCGGAGCGCAGAAGGTCGAAGGCGAGATCGACGAACTCACTCGCTTCGGACCGCCGCAAGACGCGGCCCTGATGATCAGCCCGGCCCTGGCTGGCCCCGCGACGCTGTTCATCGACAAGGATCCGGCCAAGGCCGTACTGCCGCCGCTCGCAACCGGTCAGGGGGCGCTGGTGGTGGCGTTCCGGCGCAACGGCGGCGCTGCGGCCGGTCGCTCCGGCGCGCTCCAGCTGTTCCGTTACAATCGGACGGAAGGCGACCTCTACTATCAGCCGCGCGACTGGAAGAAGAAGGGCGACAAGACGACCTACGTGGTTGCAGTGCCGAGCGGCGACAAAAAGGCCCCGTACGAGCTGCGCATCATCCCTGTGACCGCGGGCGATTACGTCCTGAACGGATCGACCGTGGGCCCGAACGTCCCGCCGACCAGTAGCAACTGCTTTGGCGCACCGATGATCCGGATTGAGGAAGGGCAATATGCCTATCTGGGTGATGCCAGCCCGTTCATGGGCGAGCGCCTGACCGATGGCGCCAAGCACCACGGCATGATCTTCAGCCGCAACTTCGACGTCGCCAAGCAGGCGATGGCCAAGCTGCGGCCGGAGGTGGCCGGCAAGATGGTCGAACCCGCCATCCAAAACCGCGCGACCTACTCCTGCGCGGCCGTGACGATGGACCGCTTCGATTGGCCGGGCGCGACCGAGCTCGCGCCGCTAGCGAGCAAGTCCTAGGGGCTGACGCCGATTGGCCTCGTGCTGAAAAACTTACTCTGCCTGCTGGCGGCGCTCCTACTGGGAGCGTCGCCGGCGCTCGCCGCCAAGCGGATTGCCTTGACGTTCGACGACGTGCCGCGGGCCCGCGGCGCCTTCTTCACCCCCGACGACCGGACCGCCAGGCTGATCGGCGGCCTGAAGAAGGCCAAGGTTCGTCAAGCAGCGTTCTTCGTCATACCCGGAAATCTCCTCAAGCCAGATGGAGCGGGCGGCGAGCGGCGGACTGCGGCTTACGTCCGCGCCGGCCATGTGATCGCGAACCACAGCTTCAGCCATCGCCACCTGTCGGCAACACCGGCGGCAGAGTACATCGCCGACATTGACCGGGCGGATGGCTGGCTCAGGTCGCAGAAAGGCTGGCGGCCGTGGTTCCGCTTCCCCTTCCTCAACGAAGGGCGCGCGGACAAGGCCAAACGCGATGCGGTCCGCGCGGCGCTGAACTCGCGAGGGCTGCGCAATAGTTATGTCACCGTCGATGGCGCCGACTGGAACATGGAGGCGCTGACGACCAAGGCCGTGAAGGAGAGCAAGGCGGTCAACATGCGGGCGCTCCGTAAGCTATACGTCGAGACCATGGTCGGAGCCGCCGAGTATAATGACGGGCTGGCGCAGCGGACCCTCGGCCGCTCTCCGGCCCACGTGCTGCTGCTGCATGAAACTGACCTGGCCGCGCTGTTCATCACCGATCTTGTTGCCGGCCTGCGCAAAGCGGGCTGGTCAATTGTTAGCGCCGACGAGGCCTACGCCGACCCGCTTAGCGCCACGATGCCCGACGTGCCCTCGGCTCAGGGCACGCTTACCGAAGCGCTGGCATGGGAGAAGGGTCTGCCCGCGCCCCGCTGGTTCGACCGGGTTGATACCAAGATCGCCGATCCGCTGTTCGCCAGGCGCGTGCTCGGACAGGCTGTGCCCGAGGCCAACTGAGCTGCAGCGGCGGAGCACATCCGGCAGCTCTCCTTTCGAAGAGCGTTACGGCTTTTCCCGCGCTGTCCGGCTTGGCGATCGCATCCTCATATCGGGCACCGCGCCGGTAGAAGACGACGGCTCCTCGACTCTTGGCGATGCGGCGGCTCAGGCGACGCGCTGCTTTGCCATCATCTTGAAGGCGGTCGAGGAGCTCGGCGGCTCCGCGAAGGACGTGGTCCGCACCCGCATGTTCATCACCGACTCCCAAGACGCCGATGCGGTGGGTGCCGTGCATGGCGCGATCTTCCGTGACGTTCGCCCGGCTGCAACCATGGTGGTCGTCAAAGCGCTGCTGCGCGACGAATGGCGGGTCGAAATCGAAGCGGAAGCGTTCGTGGGTGATGCGTAACATCTTGGTTCTGCTTGCATCGACCCTTTCGCTTCTCGCTTGCCGACCCGCGGGCGACCGCGCCGACAGCAGCGAGGCCTTGTCGGAGGCCGGCGCGACCGGGGCCGCGCCGAGCCGCGGTTTAGGCGATCCGGTGAAGAAAGGCGCTGAACAGGTCACGCCCGAAACCCTCCCGGACGATGTTGCCACCGTGGACCCGAAGCCCACAAACGACGCCGCTGGTCCGCCCGCGGCCCCGCCGGCTAACGAGCAAGACGCGGCGCCCGCTGCTACCATCCCCCAACAATACCGCGGCCGCTGGGGAATGGTGCCGGCCGACTGCACCTCGACAAGAGGCGATGCCAAAGGCCTGATCAGCGTGGGCGAACGATCCATCAAGTTCTACGAAGCAACGGCCACTCTGACTGAACGACGCCCGGCAGTCGCAACCAGTTTTTCCGGTCTGTTCGCGTTCACCGGAGAAGGCCAGACCTGGCAGAGAGTGCAGACACTGACCCGTTCGGGTGATGCCCTGACGCGAGCGGAGGAAGAGAACAACTTTTCCTACACCCGTTGCGCCTCCTGACGAGCCAGGACGACCTCCAGCATTCCATCCCGATCGCTCGCGAACTTCAGGCGCGGACTCATGGCTCATGCAGGATGCTATGGAAAGTTCGCGCCGCTGTCTGCTAGGGCCTGGCCCATGCATCAGTTCGAGCTCACCGACGACCAGCGCCAAATCCAGGAGATGGCGCAGCAATTCACCGCCGCCGAGATCACGCCCAATGCCGGCGAATGGGACGAAAAGCACATCTTCCCGCGCGATACGATCCGGCGGGCGGCCGAGCTCGGCTTCGGCGCCATCTACGTGTCGGAGGAAAGCGGCGGGATCGGGCTTGGCCGGCTTGAGTCGGCGCTGATCATGGAGGCAATGGCGTACGGCTGCCCATCGACCAGCGCTTTCATCTCGATCCATAACATGGCGGCCTGGATGATCGACCGCTTCGGCTCGGCGGATGTTAAGGCCAAATACCTTCCGTCGATGATCCCGATGGAGCGGATGGGCAGCTATTGCCTCACCGAACCGGGGTCCGGCTCGGACGCCGGGGCACTCAAGACCCGCGCCGTGCTGGACGGCGACCATTATGTAGTCAGCGGCTCCAAGGCCTTCATCTCCGGTGCCGGCGAGAACGACATCTACGTCACGATGGTCCGCACCGGCCAGGACGGACCCAAGGGCATCACCGCTCTGGTGATCGAGAAGGACATGCCTGGCGTCAGCTTCGGCGCGCAGGAACGGAAGCTCGGCTGGCACAGCCAACCGACAGCGCAGGTCAACTTCGATGAGGTCCGCGTGCCTATCGCCAATCGCGTCGGGGCCGAAGGCGAGGGCTTCCGCATCGCCATGATGGGCCTGGACGGCGGGCGGCTCAACATCGGCGCCTGTTCGCTCGGCGGGGCGCAGCGCTGCCTGGACGAGGCGATTAGCTACACCAAGGAGCGCAAGCAGTTCGGCACCCCGCTGACCGAC
>CADCWB010000121.1 GCA_902806295.1 uncultured Sphingomonas sp.
GCGCGAAGCGATCTCCGACGGGCGGTTCTCCTCGAAGAAGCGCGGCGGCAGGGTCAGCAGGTTGCGCTGCACTTGGCGGCGAAGGTCCGCCACCGTCCGCTCGCCAAGCCACGACACGAAGTAGAACCGAAAGCCGGTCGCCAGCGCGAGGATCAGGACGATCACCAGCAGCAGTTGAAACGCCTGGGTGACCGCGGCCGAGCTGATCGAACCGCTGCCGAACCCACGGTCGATCACCTGCTTGAAGCCGTACGGGATCGCCAGCGTCGCGGCCGAGGACAGCGCCAGGAAGAACAGCGCCGCCGCAATGCGACCGGGATAGCGCGCGGCTGCCTGCCATACGAGCTTGAGATTGCCTATGTTGCGAGAGGAAGAGTCCGGGTCGGTCGGGGCGGTCGCCATGGCGGTCGGTTAGCAGGGCTGGGGACGCCCGTCACCCTGGCCGCGAGGGCGATTGCGCTTGCGAAACGGACCCTTTCGGCTCCACACCGGTTGTTCGGTAAAACGGTTACTTACGAGGTTGAATGCTTTACGACGCCTATGAAGTGCAGCGCTCATGGCTGGCCGGTGCAAGCCAGCTTGCCGGCCTAGGAGCCAGCTGGCTCAACAGCCCGAGTAACCCGCTGCGCTACCAAGGCATGAGCCCGATCGTGGCCGCGAGCCTGGACGTGTTCGCCCATGCGGCGGCGCCGCGCGGCAAGCCGAACTTTGACCTGTTCGAGACGACTGTCGGGGGCAAGCTGCTGCCGGTTCACGAAGAAGTCGTGCTGCGCAAGCCGTTCGGGCAGCTCAAGCGCTTCACCAAGCCGGGTGGACCGGCGGGCCAGCCCAAGCTGCTGATCGTCGCCCCCATGTCCGGGCACTTCGCAACCCTGCTGCGCGGCACGGTGGAGCGGATGCTCCCGGACCATGAGGTTTACATCACCGACTGGCGCGATGCGCGGCAAGTGCCGCTGTCCGAAGGCACTTTCGACCTCGACGATTACGTCGATTACCTGATCGAGTTCCTGGCGGCGATCGGGCCGGGGGCGCACATGCTAGCCGTGTGCCAGCCATCCGTGCCCGCCTATGCCGCTGCGGCGCTGATGAACGCGGACCAGCATCCTGCGACGCCCAGGACGTTGACGCTGATGGGCGGGCCGATCGACACCCGCGAGGCGCCGACCGCGGTGAATACGCTCGCGACCAAGCGGCCGCATGCCTGGTTTCAGCAGAACGTGATCGCCACCGTGCCGGGCATCTATCCGGGTGCGGGTCGCAAGGTTTATCCCGGCTTCCTTCAGCTCGCCGGCTTCATGACCATGAACCTGGGCAGCCACCTCGTCAGCCACTGGGAGATGTTCAAGCATCTGGTGACCGGTGACGAGGAGAGCGCCGATGCCACCGGCGACTTCTACGCCGAGTATCGCTCGGTCTGTGACATGACCGCCGAGTTCTACTTGCAGACGATCGATGTCGTTTTCCAGCAGCATGCGCTGCCCAGGGGCGAGTATGAGCATCGGGGCCGGCTGGTCGATCCCTCTGCCATCACCCGCACCGCGCTATTGGCGATCGAAGGCGAGCGTGACGACATCTCTGGCGTTGGGCAAACCAAGGCGGCGCTGACGCTGGCGTCCAAGCTGCCGGCGGCGGAGAAGAAGTATCTGCTGGCCAAGGACGTCGGTCACTACGGCATCTTCAATGGCCGCAAGTGGCGGGAGCGGATTGCCCCCGTCGTCGAGAATTGGATTGATGCCCACAATTAAGTGCTTGAAATCGCAGCGGGCTACACCATCTGCCTCCTCACTGTTCAACAACTGAAAGGAGGTGGTCTGATGTCTCATTGTCCCAAGTCGGTGGGCGTCGCCTCCGCCGAGGTGATTGCTTAAGCGTCAGGCCGCCTACCGGCTCGACAATGGAAAGGCCGTCCGGGGTTCGCCTCGGGCGGCCTTTTGCTTGGTATGCACGCTCAGCCATGCGCAAAGGCCCGCCAGGGCGCTGACAGCGGCGCCAGCGATCAGGGCCGAGTGAAAGCTGTCGATCAACGCCGCGCCTTCGCGGGCGAGCACCGCCCCAAGCATGGCGGTGGCGATCAGGCCACCGGTGCGCGCTACGGCGCTGTTGAGGCCCGAGGCCGTGCCGGTATGCTCGTTATCGACCGAGGCCAGCACGGTGGAAGTCAGCGGGGCTACCGCGAGCGCCATGCCGGCAGCCATCACCGCCATGGCCGGGAACACAGAGGTCCAATAGCTAGCGTCCGCCTCAATCCGGGTGCCCAGCAGCATGCCTGCGGCAACCACCAATGGTCCGACGGTCAGCAGCCGCCGCCCGCCTGTGCGCCCGGCAAGCTTGCCCATCAGCGGGGAGGCGACGGCAATCAGGATCGGCAACGGCAGCATCGCGACGCCCGCGCCGACGGGCGAGTATCCGCCGGCTTCGATCAGCACATAAGGCACCAGCAGCATGGCCGCACCGAACGCTCCGTAGAGCAGAAAGGTTAGCGCGGTCAGGCCCACGAAGCAGCGGTTGCCGAACATGGCGAGCGGCATCATCGCGCGCTCTTTGCGCTGCCACTCCACCCTCAGGAAGGCGGCCAAGGCGAGCAGCCCGAGAACCGAGGCGATGACAGCGCCGGGCTTGAAGCGGAGATCTACCGACCACAACGTCAGGCCGTAGGTGAGCCCGCCCAGGCCCGCGGTTGCAAGGAGGGCTCCGGGGTAATCGGTTCGGCCGGCGCCGTCATTGCGGCTTTCGGCCGCGAACCGACCGGCCAGCAACATGGCTCCGGCGGCCAGCGGCAAATTGATATAGAAGATGGCCGGCCAACCCACATTGTCGACCAGCCAACCGCCCAGCAGGGGCGCGCCGGCGGCGGAGGCGGCTCCGGCCGCGGCCCAGATGCCCACGGCACGGCCGCGTTCCTCGCCCTCAAAGGCGGCGTTGAGCAACGCCAGGCTATTGGGCAGAAGCAGGGCGGCCCCGATCCCCTGCAGGGCGCGCCCGGCCAGCAGCCAAGTGAGGTCCGGGGCGAGTGCGCATAGCAGGGACGCCGCCGCGAACAGCGCGGTGCCGATCAGTAGCAGCCGGCGCCGGCCATAATGGTCACCCAGTGCGCCGCCCAGCAAGAGCAGGGCCGAGAGGGGCAGCAGATAGGCGTTCACCACCCACTGAACGTCGGCGGCACCCGCATCGAAACTGTCGCGAACAGCCGGAAGTGCGACGTTGAGGACCGAGCCCTCGACGAACGACAGGCTGGACGCGAGCACGCAGGCCGCAAGGGTCCAGTTGGGGTGAGCAGGCGGACGTTCAGCCGCCCGGCCGGTCACTCCGCAGCGGCGATGGAGGCGTCCACCATCCGTTGCCACTGCTGCGGGTCGCCCGCCGCCGCGCCGGCCTGATCCGTTTCGCGAATGGCGTGCAGCACGGCCAGCGCCTGGTTGCGATGTTCATGCCAGACCAGATCGACCTTTTCACCGGCGGAGGGATCGCTGCCCTCTGCATTGCTGCTGTGCGCAGTGCCGGCAAGTACCCGGGCGATGCGTTCAACCAGGGTCGTGTGTCCACCTTCGGCCATTCGTTCGTCCTCCTGTTTCGCCAAGGGAACGGCTAGGCTGGCGTTCGGTTCACCCGCGCCAATACGCCCTTGATCGCGCGTCGAGCCGCGAACACCAGCCATAGCGACAGCACCACCAGGATGAGGGCGATCAGCACGGCCGCGATCGGGTTGGCGATGGCCAGCGCCAACAGGCCGGCGGTTGCGACATCCTCGCCGGTCGAGACCGCAATGTTGCTGAACGGCTCCGGGCTGGCGTTGACCAGCGTCCTGGCGCCAGCCTTGCCGGCGTGAGCAACTAAGGCCGCGCCGCCGCCCATGAGGAAGCTGGCCACCTGCCACGCCGGATCGCCCGCATCGACGATCGCCAGCGACAGCAGTGCGCCGCCAAGCGGCCGGATGACGCTGTGAATGCCATCCCACAGGCTGTCGATGAAGGCGATCTTGTCGGCGCAGAACTCGAACACCGCCGCCGCGCCGGCCAGCACAATGACCCAGGGGTTGGCGAGCACGTCTAGCGCCGCGAGCTTGTCCGGCAGATCGATCCAACCCCACCGCATCGCCACCCCCGTGACAAAGGTGACAAGGTACAGCCGCCACCCGGCAAGCAGGCTGGTGGAAGCGGCCAAGGCGAGCAGTTCAACGCCGGTCATTGGGCCACGATGCTAGACCGTTCGTCGAAAGGCAACTGCAACTCTGGCGAGCCCCGCTACAAATGTAGCGTAATTTAGGAGAAGGTTCATGCTTACTCGCTCAATCGCGCTGGGTGCAGCGCTGCTCGCCGCCGGGCTGTCCGTTCCGGCCGCAAGCCACGGGTGGACGTCCGTGTCGGCCGGCCGCGGGCCCCAGGTGATTGGAAGCAATCGGATCGTCAGCCAGCGCCGGCCGGTAAGCAATTTCCGCGTGATCGAGGTACGGGACGCAGTGGAGGTCGTGGTGCGAGTGGGTCCTAGTCCGTCGTTGGTGATCACGGCCGACGACAACCTGCTGCCATTGCTTCGGACCGAAATTCGCGACGGTAACCGGCTGGTGATCGAGTTGAGCCGATCGTACCGCACGCGCCGGTCGCCGCGGATCACCATCACCGTTCCTCGCTTGTCGGCCTTTGCGCTCCGGGGCAGCGGGGACGCAGTGATCGACGGCGTGAACGGCAGCGAATTGGCGCTGGCGCTTTCAGGGTCGGGCGACGTTCAGGCGCGGGGCCGCAGCGGGTCGTTAAGCGTCGCGATCAACGGCTCGGGCGACGTTGATACGAGCGGGCTCGTGGCCGGGAGCGCAGCGGTAGCCATCAGCGGGAGCGGCGATGCCATCGTTCGCACGAACGGAGCCCTCACCGGGGTCATCCGGGGTTCGGGCAGCGTGCACTATATTGGGCGGCCGACACCCATCGCGGTGCGGGTCGCCGGCTCCGGCAGCGTCAGCCGAGCGCGCTGACGGCCAACGGCTGCAGCTGAGTCGAAGATTAGAAAACCTCGAACAGCCCGGCCGCGCCCATGCCGCCGCCGACGCACATGGTGACGACCACATGCTTGGCGCCGCGGCGCCTGCCTTCCAGCAGGGCGTGGCCGGTCAGGCGTGCACCGCTCATGCCATAGGGGTGGCCGATGGAGATGGCGCCGCCGTTGACGTTGAGCAGCTCGTCGGGGATGCCGAGCTTGTCCTGGCAGTAGAGGACCTGCACCGCAAAGGCCTCGTTGAGCTCCCACAGGCCGATGTCGTCTACCGTGAGGCCGAAGCGCCCCAGCAGCTTGGGCACCGCGAACACCGGGCCGATGCCCATCTCGTCGGGCTCGGTGCCGGCCACCGCCATGCCCATGTAGCGGCCGAGCGGCTCAAGCCCACGCTGTTCCGCCAGCTCCGAGCTCATCACGACTGACACCGAGGCGCCGTCGCTGAGCTGGCTGGCATTACCAGCGGTGATGATCTTCTCCGGACCGCGCACCGGCTCCAGCTTGGCCAGGCCCTCCAGCGTGGTCTCGGGGCGGTTGCCCTCGTCGCGGTCGAGGGTGACCTCC
>CADCWB010000122.1 GCA_902806295.1 uncultured Sphingomonas sp.
CCGGGAGACATCATCATCTGCAACGGTGCGGGCAACTTTTCCGGCTGGTGGCACCGCTACTGGCATTATGCGGCGGCCCGATCGCAGCTCGTGCCAACCAGTGGGTCGATGGGCTACGGCCTGCCTGGCGCGGTCGCGGCCGCGATCCGTTTCCGCGACCGGCAGGTGCTGTGCGTCGCGGGCGACGGCGACTTCCTGATGAA
Organism: uncultured Sphingomonas sp.; assembly: GCA_902806295.1. GTDB lineage: Bacteria > Pseudomonadota > Alphaproteobacteria > Sphingomonadales > Sphingomonadaceae > Sphingomicrobium. The sequence continues at coordinate 204 of CADCWB010000122.1, forward strand.
CGGGCAGGAGCTGGCGACTGCGGCCCACTATGGTGCGGACCTGCTGGTGATGGTGGTCGATAACGGCAGCTACGGCACCATCCGCATGCATCAGGAACGCGACTATCCCGAGCGGCTGTCTGCAACGGACCTCAGCAATCCGGATTTCGCAGGGCTCGCGCGTGCTTACGGCGGCTGGGCGGCGACCGTGGAGCGCACTGAGGAGTTCGGGCCGGCGTTGGACGACGCGCTCGGGCGGAAGGGCCTTCGCTTGCTACACGTGAAAACGGATGTGGAAGTGATCAGCAATCAGACCACCATCACCGCCCTGCGGGAAAAAGCGCGGGCCTAGACTCCGAAGGGCCACATCTCGGCTTCGCCGGCCCCGTGCACGTCGCTGAGCGGGGTCACGGCGCGGGTTTCGTCGAACCACACCCAGCCGTCGAACTGCTCGGCCAGCACGCTCTCGACATAATGGCTCCACCGTTCGGTCTCCGGCCGGTAGATCACGCCGATGTAGCGCTCCAACCGTTCCTCTTCGAGCGGGGCGGGCGCGTCTTCGCGGAGGTCAAGCAGGAAGCGCGGCAGGCCAGTGTCATGGCATAGCCGCTCGTAACTGTCCGCGCGGCTAGGGCGCACCTGCTTGATCCGGAGCGGTCCGTCCCAGTCCTCAGCCGCCGCGACTGTGCCGCTATGGGTGCCGAACCCGACCAGGCGCGCCTGGTCCCCAAACCGTTCCTTGGCCAGCTGCCCGAGGTTCAACTCGCCGCGCGTTCGCCCCATGCCGGTGGCGCGCGCGTCGCCGATGTGGCTGTTGTGGGCCCAGACCACCGCCTTGGCATCCGGCCCTTTGGCGTCAAGCAGCTGGCAGAGCGTCTCCAACATGTGGGTGTCGCGCCGGTTCCAGCTGTCGTCCGCGCCTTCGAACATGGCGCGGTAATAAGCTTCGGCATTCTTCACGAGCCGGGCGTTGGCCGCGGCGTCCAGCCATTCGTCGCAATCGCCACCTAGGCATTGTTGTTCGAGCAATTCGCGCAACATCGCAACCGCTCCGTCGGCGCAGAACGCGTAGCCGGCCGACATCGCCACGGCACCGTAGCGCGCTGGATCACGGCTGAAGGGAGCAAGGCAGGAATAGCGTTGCCGTGCCTCCTCGGCGAGCGCCGGCTCTTTCTCCTCGAGAAAGTCGATCACCGCCTGCATTGAGTCATGAAGGTTGTATAGGTCGAGGCCGTACAAGCCGGCCTGTGCGCCATCTGCCAGCGGGCGATTATGCTCGTGCAGCCAGCGGATGAAGCCGTCGAACTCGGCATTGCGCCACATCCACGAGGGGAAGCGCTGAAAGGCCAGCTCTTCGCCCTTGCGGCGCCCGCGATGACGGACGAACCGGTCGAGTTGGGCCGCGTCCGGCCAGTCGGCCTCCAGCGCGACGATCGTGAACCCATGCTGCTCGACCAGCCGGCGGGTGATGGCGGCGCGGGCGCGGTAGAACTCGCTGGTGCCGTGGCTGGCTTCCCCAAGTAGCACCACGCGAGCGTCGGCGAAGCGGTCGAACGCTTCGGCGAACCCCGGATCGTCTACTTCGGGCAGCCGAATGGCGGCCGCAGCGATGGTGTCGGACGGCTTGGTTTCGGTAAGAAGGTCCATGCTGCGGCAACGGTTGTGCGCCTCGCCGGCTCCAACGGTCCGCTTGGGTTGAAGTTAACGTAAACCTCTGGTTTACCGGCGCATTGACGCAGCGATGAGCTTCGGCTGTTTCGCAGTGAGGCTATCGGGAGTGCGGGTGTGGGGCGATTCGAGCGGTGGGTGCTGGTTGGGGCGTTGGGCGCCGCATTGGCCGGTTGCGCCACTGCGCCACGGCAAGCGGTCGCGCCTCCGCCGCCCGCGCCGGTGCCACAGCAACTTCCCTATCGCTGGACGCAGGGCAACGCGCCCCAAGCTCACAAGGACGCGGTTGCGCTGTTCGGCCCGGTGGCGCTGAAGCCGGGTGATTCCCTCTGGGCGCCCAGCATCCCGGACGGCGAAGCCAAGATCGTGATCGATCTGCTTACCCAGACCTTCTACGTCTATCGCGGCGACCGGCTGGCCGGCGTGTCGACCATTTCCAGCGGCAAAAAGGGTAAGGAGACGCCGCTGGGCTTCTGGGCCGTCCGCACCAAGAAGGTGAAGGGCTTCAGCCGCAAGTACGACAACGCCCCCATGCCATACATGCAAATGTATGACGAAAAGGGCATCGCCTTCCACGCCGGCAAGCTGCCAGGTTATCCCGCCAGCCATGGCTGCGTGCGGCTGCCGCTGAAGTTCGCGGAACGGCTCTACGGCCTGACCAAGATCGGAACCAAGGTCATCATCGAAGGCTAGGCCGAGGCCGAGCCTGATGAGCC
>CADCWB010000123.1 GCA_902806295.1 uncultured Sphingomonas sp.
CCGACGCGCTGATTCCGCTGATCCGCAACGCGGGAGCGGTGTTCGCCGGGCGCGATGCGGCGGAGACCTTCGGCGATTATTGCGCCGGCTCGTCCCACGTCCTGCCGACGGACGGCGCGGCGCGGGCGTGGAGCGGCATCGGGGTGCAGAGCTTCATGAAGGCGATGACCGTGCAGACGTTGACGCCCGAGGCAGCGCGGGCGATTGCGCCGGCGGCGGCGGCGCTGGCCCGGATGGAAGGGCTGGAGGCGCATGCCCGAGCGGCCGACGCGCGGTTGCAGATGGTGCCGGCATGAGCCTGGCGGAGCGGCTTGCGCGCCCGGAGGTATTGGCGCTCGCCCCCTTCGACCTGGGGCCGCGGCACGGCGATCCGTTCGGGGCGGAGACGATCAAGCTCGACGCCAACGAGAACCCGTTTCCGCCGCTTGGTGCCCCGGGGGTAAACCGCTATCCCGAGCCGCAGCCGGCCGGGCTGCGGGCGGCGATGGCCGCGTTGTACGGGGTCGCGCCGGAGCAGTTCCTGGTCACACGCGGCGGTGACGATGCGATCGACCTGCTGTGCCGGACTTTCCTGCGCCCCGGCGAGGATGCCGTCGCGGTGTGCGTGCCGACCTTTTCCGCCTACGCGCATTTTGCTCGCCTTCAGGGCGCGCGGGTGATCGAGGCGCGGCTTGAGCATGACTTCGCGTTCAACGCCGAGGGCGTGCTGGCGGCGGTCCAAAGAGAGACGAACCTCAAGCTGTTGTTCGTCTGCTCACCAAACAATCCGACTGGCACGCCGGTCGATCCGGTCGACGTCCTGCGCGTGGCCGAGGCCTTGCCCGACACGCTGGTTGTGCTGGACGAGGCTTATCTGGAGTTCGGCACCGCGCCGAGCCTGGTGGCCGAGGTCACGCAACGCGAGAACCTGATCGTGTTGAAGACCTTGTCCAAGGCATTCGGCCTTGCCGGCGCGCGCATTGGGGGGCTGGTCGGACCGGCGGAGCTGATCGCGATGGTCGGCCGCGCGGCCCCACCCTACCCGCTGCCGACGTTGTGCATCGACGCTGCGGTGGCGGCGCTGTCGCCGGCCCGGCGAGCAGTGCATGAGGAGCGGATTGCGCAGATCGTGGCGGAGCGCGAGCGGCTGGCGCCGTTGCTGGCGACCTCCCCGATGGTCAAGCGGGTGCATCCGAGCGCCGGTAACTTCCTGTTCCTGGAGGTTGAAGATGCGGCGGCGCTGGCCGAGCGGCTGCAGCGGCTGTGCATCCGGGTGCGGTTTCGCGATAACGCCGCTCCGGGCGGTGTCAGGCTGACGGTCGGCACCCGGCAAGAGAATGACGCGGCCTTGCGCGCCTTCGAGGTACCCGCCCCTGCCCTGCCGCGCTCGCGCCGGGCGGAAGTCGTGCGCGACACCAGGGAAACCAAGATCGCGGTGGCGGTCGATCTCGACCGGGCCGAGCCGCGCCGGATCGACACCGGCCTGCCCTTCTTCGACCATATGCTCGACCAGGTGGCGGCGCACGGCGGCTTCAGCCTGGTGCTGAGTTGCGAGGGCGACCACCAGATCGACGCGCACCATAGCGTCGAGGACTGCGCCATCGCGCTCGGCTCAGCGCTGGGGCAGGCGCTCGGCGAGCGGCGCGGGATTGGGCGGTTCGGCTTCGCGCTGCCGATGGATGAGACCGAAGCACAGGTGCTGATCGACCTGTCGGGGCGCCCGTTCAGCCGCTTCGACGGCGAGTTCGCGGCCAGCCACGTCGGCGCCTATCCGACCGAGATGACGCCGCACGTGTTCCGCAGCCTGGCCGACAGCCTGCGCGCGGCGATTCACGTGCGTGTGCAGGGCGAGAACGACCACCACAAGGTCGAGGCTTGCTTCAAGGCATTCGGCCGGGCGCTGCGGCCAGCCCTAGCGATCGAAGGCCGCGGCGATGCGCTGCCCAGCACCAAGGGGGTGTTGTGAGGCTGGCGGTGGTCGACCTGGGCTTCGGAAACCTTGGGTCGGTGGCGATGGCGTTCGAGCGGTTGGGCGTCGTGCCCGAAGTAACCGGCGAGCCGGAGCGGCTTGCCGGTGCGGACAAGGTGGTGCTGCCTGGGGTTGGCCATGCCGGCTATGCCATGCGCCAGATCAAGGCACGGGGAATGGCTCCGCTGCTGCGCGAGCTCAAGCAGCCGCTGCTCGGTATCTGCCTCGGCATGCAGTTGCTGTTCGAGCGGACGGAGGAGGAGGATGTGGACTGCCTCGGGCTGCTGCCGGGCGCGGTTCGGCGGCTGGAAGCAGCGGCGGGACGGCCCGTGCCGCACATGGGCTGGAGCCCGCTGGAGGTCGCGGACGAGAGCATCGGACTGGCCAGCGGCGACCATGTCTATTTCGCGCACAGCTTCGCCTGTGACGATGGCACCGCGACGGTGGCGCGGGCCGACTATGGCCGGCCGGTGCCGGCGGTGGTGCGGTCGGGCAATCTGACCGGCGCGCAATTTCACCCCGAACGATCGAGCGCGCCAGGTCGTCGCTTCCTGCAAGCCTGGCTGGCGGCATGATCATCTATCCGGCGATGGACCTGATGGGGGGCGCGGCGGTGCGCCTGAAGCAGGGCAGGTTCGAGGACCAGACGCGCTACGAGACCGACCCGGCGCAAGCCCTGCGTGACTTCGCGGGCGGAGGGGCGGTCTGGGCGCATGTGGTCGATCTGGACGGCGCGCGGGCGCGCGAGCCGGTGCAGCATGGCGTGATCGGCGACCTGGCGCATGCAGCGGAGATCAAGCTGCAGGTGGCTGGGGGCATCCGCACCGCCGGCCACATCGCGCGGCTGTTCGAGCGTGGGGTGGCCCGGGCGGTGGTCGGCAGCCTGTGCGTGTCGCGGCCCGAACTGGTGAACAGTTTTCTGGAGAGCTTCGGGCCGGAGCGGATCACGCTCGCGCTGGACGTACGGCTGGTCGACCGAACTCCAATGGTGGCGACGCATGGCTGGCAGACCGACAGCGCCTCGAGCCTGTGGGAGGTGGCGGCGCGCTTCCCTTCCGCGCGGCACCTGCTGCTGACTGACATCGGACGGGACGGCATGCTCGAGGGGCCGAACTTCGTACTGTACGAGGAGGCGGCGACACGATTGCCTCAGCTGGAGGTGCAAGCGTCGGGCGGCGTGTCGTCCCTCGACGATCTCAGTCAGCTGCGCACGGCCGGCGCGATCGTCGGCAAGGCGTTGTGGGAAGGTCGCTTCACGCTGGAGGAAGCGCTTGCCCGCGGCTAGGATCATCCCTTGCCTCGATGTGGCTGGCGGCCGGGTGGTGAAGGGCGTGCGTTTCGCCGGCCACCGGGATGTCGGCGGCATCGAGGAGCATACCGCCTTTTACGTCGAGCAGGGCGCGGACGAACTGGTGTTCTACGACATCAGCGCCAGCCCGGAGGGGCGCAGCGTGGACCTGTCGTGGATCGAGCGGGTTGCTCGGCTGATCGACATTCCGTTCAGCGTCGCCGGTGGTATCCGCACGCGCGACCAGGCCGCGGCGGTGCTGGCGGCGGGCGCGGACAAGGTGTCGATCAACTCGCCCGCGTTGGAGCGGCCGGAGTTGATCGAGGAGCTGGCGCGGGATTTCGGCAGCCAGTGCGTGGTGGTCGGGATCGACAGCCTGCGCGAGCCGGACGGCTATATCGTCAAGCAATATACCGGCTCCGCCGCCGCGAGCCGCGCGGCCGGGCGGCTGACGCTCGAGTGGGCGCAGGAGGCGGCGGCACGGGGCGCCGGCGAGATCGTCCTCAACTGCATGGCGGAGGACGGGGTGCGGCACGGCTATGACGTCGGGCATACGCGCACGGTGGCGGAGAGCGTGCCGGTGCCGGTGATCGCCTCCGGCGGCGCGGGTGCTCCCGAGCATTTTCGCGACGCGTTCGCGGCGGGCGCAAGCGGAGCCCTGGCCGCGACCGTCTTCCACGACCGCCTGATCCCGATACCCGAGTTGAAGGAGTACCTTGCGTCATGCGGGATCGCCGTACGCCGCTGACCGCCGATGCGCAGGAGGCGCTGGCGTGGGAGAAGATGGACGGCTTGCTGCCGGCTGTCGTGCAGGACGCGGAGAGCGGCCGGCTGCTGATGCTTGGCTACATGAACCGCGAGGCGCTGACGGCCACGCTGGAGAGCGGCTTCGCCACCTTCTGGAGCCGGTCCAAGCAGCGCTTGTGGCGGAAGGGCGAGACCAGCGGCAATGGGCTTGCCGTCCGCACCGTGCACGAGGATTGCGACGGCGACGCGTTGCTGGTGCTGGCTGAGCCGCAGGGGCCGACCTGTCATGAGGGTACCGCCAGCTGCTTCGGCGGCGAGCCCGGCGGGCCGGGCTGGCTAGGTGAGCTCAGGGAGATCGTCGCCGATCGGGCGAGCGCGCCGGCAGACCGAAGTTATACCCGGCGCTTGCTAGACGAGGGCGTCGGGCGGATCGCGCAGAAGGTCGGTGAAGAAGGCCTTGAAGTCGCGCTCGCTGCGGTTTCGCGCGACCGTTCCGACGTGACCGAGGAGATTGCCGACCTGCTGTTTCATCTTACCGTGTTGATGCAGGTGCTGGAGTTGTCCTGGCCAGAGGTCGTCGCGGTGCTGCGGCAGCGACACGAGCCTTGACCGCCGACTCGGCGGTATCAAGCAATACTTGGCGGATCAGCGGTATTGTTGCGAGTTCGTCATGAATACAAGTGCAAGCGAGCTTGCACTTGAGCAGTTCAAGCGGAGTTGACGGGGTACTTTCAAATCAAATCACCGCAAATTTGCTAAATCTACACAGCTCTCGCTGGCGTTAACCACTTATTACTCCGCTCCTCCTAGGAAAGTCACGGACGGTCGCTGCCGATGACGCATATTTGCAACGATGGTCAGCCGATTGGCAGTCACTCAAGCTCCAGGCCTTGAATTCTGCCATCATCCGGAACACCGGTAGCTGCCGGGTTGCGCCTCACGGGCAGAGCGCTGGAGTTGAGCATGAAGATGGTGAGCAGACTGGTCGACAAGCCCTGGGGCCAAGTGGGAATCGCTCACCGCACCGAGGCCTGTTTGCCGGACCGGCGAGTCGGAGAAGTGTGCTTCGAGCATCCCTCCACGACCGATCTGCCCGTGCTGATCAAGTATCTGTACACCAGCGAGAAGTTGTCGATCCAGGTTCATCCGGACAATCGCCAGGCGCAGCAACTGGGCCACGCCAGCGGCAAAGACGAAATGTGGATCGTGCTGGACGCGGAGCCCGGCGCTACCATCGGTCTTGGGCTGAAGCGTGAGGCCGGAACACAGGAATTGAGCCGGGCCGTGCTGGACGGCAGCATCGAGCAATTGGTCGACTGGCGTCCGGTCCAGCGCGGCGATGTGATCTACAATTCAGCCGGGACCATCCACGCGGCCGGAGCGGGTCTGGTGCTGCTGGAGGTCCAGCAGGCGATCGATCTCACCTATCGCTTGTATGATTACGGTCGCCCGCGGGAGTTGCACCTGACGCAAGGACTGGCCGTGGCCAATGGCAAGCCGCACTTCGACCCGCGCGACTGCAACGTCGCCGACGGTCGCAGCCGCGTGCTGGCGGATGGGCCATATTTCGGCGCGGCATGGTGCGTTGGCGGCCTTCCTGCAGGGATCCCGCTGACCGCTCATCATTGGCAAGTCGTGATCGTCGAAGGCGAAGCGGAGG
>CADCWB010000124.1 GCA_902806295.1 uncultured Sphingomonas sp.
CGCTCGGCAACGAGGTGGAGAAATCGCGGGGTTACATCGCCCGAGCGGAAGGGGCGAGCCAAGCGAAGCAGCTGAATGGTCCCTCGGCCCTGAGCCCGCTCGAGCTGAAGTAAGCCCGTGCCCGGTACCGACCAGAAGGTCGAACGCGCGATGGCCCGGTTCGAACGGGTCATGACGGTAATCGACGAGAAGCAGGGTCCGCTCGCCTCTGCCGCGCGGCGCGAGCGGCAACGGACGCTGCAACGCTACGGCCGGGCGCTTAGCCGAGCGGCGCTGGTCGTATTGGCGGTCAGCCTCGTCACCATCGTCATCGGCCTGATCAAGCCCATCGGGATGATCGGCTTCCTGGCAGCGGTGACGCTGGCGGTGGGGATCGCGGCGCTGATCTTCTTTCACGACCTGTTCGGCGAAGGCCAGGCGTTGACCGTGCCCAAGGACGTCGGCAATGCCGAGATGGTGCAGCGGTTCGACAGCTTCCTCTACAAGACTCGCCGCGCCCTGCCCGCCCCCGCGCAGCCGGTCGTAGATGGAATCACGAGCCAGCTCGGAACCCTCAAGGCGACGCTGGAACGGATCGACCCGCTCGACCCGGACGCCCAGGATGCACGGCGGCTGATGAGCGTGCATTTGCCGGGTTTGGTCGCCCGGTACGCCAACGTACCTCCGGCTTTTCGAAGCGAGCCGGATGCGGAAGGCCTGACGGTCGATCAGCGGTTGGTCGAAGGGCTCGGCGCGGCCCGCTCAGCACTGGGCGAAGTCACTGAACGGCTTGCCAAAAGGGACGTGGACGCGTTCCAGACGCAAGGGCGCTTCATCCAGAGCAAATATGGCGAGCCTGGGTAGGTTCGACCGCTTCATGTTCCCCTCCGGGAACCCGGACGTTAACAAGCGAGCAACCATTTACCAAGCGGCAGGTTCTACCGCGAGCTAGGTTCCTCGGTCGCACGCAGGCGCCTCGCCTTACCCCTATGAAGGAGAGGTTATGCGACTTCCCTACCGAACGGCTGTTGCCGTCGCCGCACTGATGGCGGGCGCTACCCCCGCCGCCGCCGAGACCGTTTTCGGTCTCACCACCAACTCGTCCATCGTCACGTTCGACTCCACAACTCCCGGCACCATTACCTCGACCGGCAGCATCTCGGGTCTGACGGGTGGCGACGTGCTTACCGGGATCGACTTCCGGCCAGCGGACAGTCAACTCTACGCCGTAAGCACGAGCGGAAACCTTTACAGGATAACGGCTGCGCCCGGCGGCTCGGCATATACTGCGACCAACCTTGGCGCGCTCTCAACCGCTCCATCGGGGTCGTCGTTCGGAGTGGACTTCAACCCGACGGTCGACCGCTTGCGGTTCGTGAGCGATACCAATCAGAACCTGCGGATCAACACGATCTCGCCCCCCGGTACCATCGTCGACACCGCGCTGACCCTGAACGGCAGCACTTCCATCGACGTGATCGGTTCGGCCTACACGAACAGCGTTTTCGGGGCGACCGGGACGACGCTGTATGGCCTTGATGCGTTCACGGATGCATTGGTGCGCTCAACCAACGCCAATGGGGGCCTCTACACCAATACCAACCTTTCCGGGCAGTTGTTCGGTCCGTTGGGCGTGACCTTCTCCAGCACGGACCTGCTTGGATTCGACATCTCCGGCTTCTCGGGTGCGGGCTTCTTCAGCCTGAACAACGGCTTCTTCGGCGTCGATCTCAATACCGGGGCGGCGACCAGGATCGGCACGGTAGGGAGTGGAAATCTGATCGGCATCTCCGTCGCGCCAGTTCCTGAGCCCGGCACCTGGGCCATGATGCTGATCGGTTTCGGTGCGGTGGGGGCTGCCATGCGCCGGCGCCGTCAGATCACGCGGACGGCGTTCGCCTAACGGCAAAATTGGAAACGGGTGTGCTGGTTTGCGCAGCACACCCGCGATGTCGTGGACGGAACGCCGGAAGCAAGCCTTGCTTAAGCCGAGCCTGTTGTTCAATCGATTGGGGTTGCGCCCAATTCCGCGATGATCTCCGCGGTATGCTGCCCAAGTCGAGGAGGCGGCGAGCCTGAGTTCCAGTGTTCGCCGTCTGCCCGGAGCGGAGAGCCGACCAACCGAAAGCGCTGCATGTCCTGCACCATCTGGCGGTGTACCGCCTGAGGGTCGCTCAGCGCCCGATGAATGCTGTTGATCGGACCGGCCGGAATGCCGGCGGCGTCCAGGTCGGCGAACCACTCGGCGGCGCGGCGCTGCCTAAGGCGCTCTTCGATGAGGGGAACAAGCAAGGCGCGGTTGGCCACTCGTGCAGCGTTAGTGGCGAAGCGCTCGTCGCTCGCCCAATCTGGGTGACCGAGGACCACGGCCAGCTTGGCAAATTGACGATCGTTGCCGACCGCGATGATCAGGGGCTGATCGGCGCAGGCGAACGGCTGGTAGGGCACGATGTTGGGGTGGGTATTGCCCTGCCGGCCGGGGTCCTGACCCGAGACCAGCGCGTTGGATGCCTGGTTGGCGAGGATCGCCAAGCTGACGTCGAACAAGGCGCTGTCGATATGCGCGCCCTTCCCCGTCACGCCGCGGCGGACCAGGGCGGCGAGGATGGCGCTGGCGGTGTACATGCCCGTAAAAAGGTCGACCACCGCGACGCCGACCCGCATCGGCTCACCGCCGGGGGCGCCGTCGGGCTGGCCGGTGACGCTCATCAGGCCGCTCATGCCCTGAACGATGTAGTCGTAGCCGGCGCGGTCCATGTAAGGACCATCCTGGCCGAAGCCGGTGATTGAGGCATAGATGAGCCTTGGGTTGAGTGCGCGGAGGGTCTCGCCGTCGAGGCCGAACTTCTTCAGCGCGCCGACCTTGAAGTTCTCGACGACCACATCGGACTTGGCAGCCAGGCGGCGGACGAGGTCGGCGCCTTCCGGCTTGCTGAAATCGATGGCGGCGGAGCGCTTGCCGCGATTGGCGGCCAGGAAATAGGCGGCGACGCGGTCATCGCCTACGCCGTGCCAGGGCGGGCCCCAGTGGCGGGTGTCATCGCCCTGCCCCGGCCGCTCGATCTTGATCACTTCCGCGCCGAGGTCGGCGAGCAGCTGCGTGCACCACGGTCCGGCGAGGACGCGCGAGAGGTCGAGGACGCGAATGCCTTTCAGCGGCTTCATGCGCGACGGCGCCACGGCTTGCGATCGGCGAGCACTGCGTGCGCGGCGTTGTGGCCGGGAGCCCCGGTCACCCCACCGCCGGGATGCGCGCCCGAGCCGCAGAGATAGAGTCCGGCGAGCGGCATGCGGTAGTCGGCATGGCCGATCATGGGACGGGCGCTGAACAGCTGGTCGAGCCCCATCTTGCCGTGGAAAATATCGCCGCCGATCAGGCCGAAGCGCCGTTCCAGGTCGAGCGGCGAGTGGATCTGCCGGCCGATGACGCTTGCGGCGAACCCGGGCGCGTGGCTGTCGACCGTGGCGATGACCTGATCTGCAACCTTGTCCCGGACCTTGTCCCAGCTCTTGCCCGCCGGAAGCTGGTAGCGGAAATGTTGGCAGAAGAGGCTGGCGATGTGCTTGCCTTTGGGCGCGAGACCTGGGTCGAGGGTGGTGGGCAGCAGCATCTCAATGATCGGCTGCTTGGACCAGCCGTCCCGCTTTGCATCGACAAAGGCACGATCCATATAGTCGAGGCTTGGCGCCATGATGATGCCGGCGGTCAGGTGATCGCCCTTCTTGGGCAGCACGGTGAACTGGGGCAGCTCCGACAGTGCGACGTTCATGCGGAAGGTAGCGCTTTCGCAGCTCCAGCCCGCCATGTGGCGCTCGGCAAGCTCCGGCATCGCACCCTTGGGAACCAGCCGGTCGAATAGCAGGCGGGGGTTCACTCCGGCGACCGTCTGCGTAGCCCGCCACGCCTTGCCGCCGGCCACCACGCCAGCTGCACGGCCCCGCTCAACAATGACCTCCTCGACTGGGGTGCCGAGCACGATGTCGACGCCAGCTTCGCGAGCGGCCTTGGCCATCGCCTGGGTGATCGCGCCCATGCCGCCGATCGCATGGCCCCAGGCGCCGGGCACTCCGGCGGCCTCGCCGAACAGGTGGTGGAGCAGGACATAGGCCGTGCCGGGCGTATAGGGCGAAGCGAAGTTGCCGACCACGCCGTCGAAGCCGAACAGCGCCTTGGCAAGATTTCCCTTGAAGTGGCGGTCGAGGATGTCGCCGGCGGGCCTGGTGGCATAATCGTGGACGATGCGGATCTGGTCGGTCGATAGCCCGCGCATGTCGTTGGCGAGACTAAGCAGCGAGGGGATGCCGCGCACCCCTGCCCCGGCTTGCGGAGGCGCCTTCAGAACCCATCTCTGGATGAGCGGTACCACCGTTTCCAGTTCGGCCATGTAGCGGTCGTAGCCGTCGCCGTCCTCGGCATGGTGGCGGACGATCTCGGCCCGGGTCAGGCCGTTGCGACCGCCGAGCAAATAACCGTTCTCGCCGGGAAGAAAGTTGTCTATCTTGCGCAAGACGACCTTCAGCCCGTGCCGGGTCAAGTCCATGTCGCGGATGACCTTGGGCTGCAGCAGGCTGACCGTGTAGCTGGCGGCGGAATTGCGGAAGCCAGGCAGGAACTCGTCGGTGACCGCAGCGCCGCCGACGGTGTTCTGCGCCTCCAGGATCGCGACCTTCAACCCTTTCCTGGCGAGGTAGTAGCTGCAGGTCAGGCCATTATGGCCGCCGCCGATGATGATCGCGTCGTAGGTCACCTGATCTCCGCCCGTTCGTCATTGCGAGGAGTGCAGTGACGAAGCAATCCAATGCCCTCAGCCGCCACGAAGAGAACTGGATCGCTTCGCTTCGCTCGCAACGACGATGGCGTCAGCGCATCAGCACCAGTTCTTCGGCCATGGTTGGATGCAGCGCCACCGTGGCGTCGAAATCGGCCTTCTTCAAGCGCGCCTTCACTGCGATAGCCGCAGCCTGCATGATCTCCGGCGCGTCCGGTCCGATCATGTGAATCCCGACCACCTCATCCGAGCCGTCATCAACTACCAGCTTGTACAGCGAACGCTCGTTTCGGCCGGCCAGCACGTTCTTCATCGGCCGAAAGTCGGAGGTGTAGGTGCGGACCACGCCCAGCTTGTTCTTGGCCTGGCTTTCGGTGAGGCCCACCGTGCCGATCGGCGGGTGGCTGAAGACGGAGCTGGGGATGCAGCCATAATCCACCCGGGTCGGCTTGTTGCCGAACTGAGTGTCGGCGAAGGCCTGACCTTCGCGAATGGCGACCGGGGTCAACTGGATGCGGTCGGTCACATCTCCCACCGCGAAGATCGACGGGACGGTGCTGCGGAAGTCCTGATCGATGACGACGGCGCCGCGATCCGTCAGTTGCACGCCAAGTTGTTCGAGGCCGAGCTCTTCGGTGTTGGGCAGGCGGCCGATGGCGAACAAAACCTCGTCGGCGACGATGTCCGCCGACCCCTTCATCCGGCACAGGAGGCTTCCGTCGTCCTGCTTCTCGATTGCCTGGAAGCCGGAGTTGAAGCGCATATCGATCCCCTTGGCGACCGAAATTTTGACCAGCCGGTCGACGATCTGCTCGTCGTAGCCCCTCAGGATGGTGTCGGAGCGGTTCACCAGAGTCACATGGGCGCCGAACTGGTGGAAGATGCCGGCGAACTCATTAGCGATATAGCCGCCTCCGCCAATCACCACCCGCTTGGGCATTCGCTCGAGATGGAAGACCTCGTTGGAAGTGATGGCGTGCTCGATGCCTGGAATCTCCGGCAGGGCGGCGCGGCAGCCGACGGCAATCAGGATCTTGCCCGCCGTCACGGTCCGGCCGCTCGCCAGCCGGATGTGATTTGGGCCGGTCAGGGTTGCCCGCTCCTTGAAGACCTTGACCTGGTGGTTGGTCAGCGTCTCGCCGTAGAGGCCTTCCAGCCGAGACACCTCCGCCATGACATTGTCGCGGAGCACGGCCCAATCGAAGCGCTTTTCAGGCACGTCCCAGCCAAACATTGCGGCATCGTCCAAATCCTCGGCGAAATGGGCGCCATAAACCAGCAGCTTCTTGGGCACGCAGCCGCGGATGACGCAGGTGCCGCCGAGCCGATGTTCCTCGGCCACCGCGACCCGCGCGCCATGTGCCGCGGCGATCCGGCTGGCGCGAACGCCGCCGGAACCGGCGCCGATGATAAACAGGTCGAAGTCGAAGTCGCTCACAGGCCGGCCTTTTCGATCAGGGCGCGCGTCGAGGGATCGAAGGAGGCGCGCTGTTCGGGATCGTCGATCGCGCGGGCGATATCCTTGCCGAGCTCGACCCCGAACTGGTCGAACGGGTTGATCCCCAGCAGCACCGCCTCGCAGAAGGTGCGGTGCTCGTAGAAGGCGAGCAAAGCTCCAAGGGTGCGAGCGTCAAGGCGCTGCAGGAGGATGGTCGTGGAGGGCCGATCGCCCGGGTAGTTGCGGGCAGGGTCGTCACTTGCGCGGCCGCTCATCAAGGCGGCGCCTTGCGCGAAGGCGTTCAGCAGAAGCTCCCGGTGGTGAGCCGGGTCCTGCTCGTCGTTGGCTTCGGCCACGGCGACGAACTCGACGGGGGCCAGGTGGGTACCTTGATGGAGCAGCTGGAATACGGCGTGCTGCGCGTCGGTACCGGTGCCGCCCCACAGGATGGCGGAGCTCGGCCGCTCGAGCGCCGCCCCATTAATGGTGACCGCCTTCCCATTCGACTCCATCACCAGCTGCTGAAGATAGGAGGGAAGCAGCCGCAGCCGCTCGTCATAGGCGAAGATCGCCCGCGTCTCAGCGCCGAGACGATCGGCATACAGCCGGTCCGATAGCGCGGCGATGAGTGGGAGGTTTTTCTCAGCCGGTGCGGTCCGGACATGCTCGTCGACCTCTGAGGCCCCATCGAGCAGTTCTTCGAATGCGCTGAAGCCGAGCGCCAGCGCGGCGGGAAAGCCGATGGCGGACCACAAAGAATAGCGACCACCCACGCTCTCGGCGAAGGGCAGAATTCGGGTTTCATCGATGCCGAAGTCGACCGCGCGCTCGGGCGCAGCAGTGATCGCAATCAGCCGGCCGTAAGCATCCTCGACACCGGCTTCGCTCAGCCACTCAAGCGCGGCTTCCGCATTGCGCAGGGTCTCGGCAGTGGTGAAGGTCTTGGAAGCGATCGCGACTAGCGTGGTAGCCGGATCGAGGTCGACCACGGCGGCGTCGAACGCCTGCCCATCGATATTGCTGAGCACCTCGACCTTGTAGCGCCGCTCGCGCCGCCCAAGTGCATCGACCAGCAGCGCCGGGCCGAGTGCCGACCCCCCGATGCCGATGTGGAGGATGCCGGTCACGTCGCCGAAGGCACCCGCCTCAACCGCGTCGATCAGGGCGCGCTTCCGCTGGCGGCGTGAGGCGGAGAGCTGCACCGCGTCCGGCGAGCCGGAGCCGCGCTCGGCCGGGTGCTCCGCGGCTCTGCCTTCGGTCGGATTGGCGATGGCTCCGCTTAACAGGCGATCAAGGGCGTCCGGCAGTTCAGCCGCCTCGGACAGGCCGGGAAGTTGATCGATCAAGGACGGCGCCAGATGCGTCTTGCTGAAGTCGAAGGTAATGCCGGCGAGCTCTCCGGACAAGCGAGCGACCCGATCCGGGTCATCGGCGAACAGGCGGGCGAGCGGCTGGACCTCGGCGCTGCCGAGCACCGCCTGGGCAGTCTGTGTGAGGGGCATGGCAGCTACATAGTCGGCCGCCGTCCAAAAGCCACCCTGCCCTGCCGCGAACGCCCTTGACCTGGCAGAAGACGGTCGAAAGAAGCGCCTGCATGGACGAACCCAAGCCAGCAGCCGAACAACCAGGCAGTTTCTGGAGATCGCTGCTCGGGCTCGCCCTGTTCGTCTGGGTGCTGCGCAGCCTAGTGGTGGCCCCGTTCAGCATCCCATCCGGGTCGATGCTGCCCGGGTTGTACATCGGCGATTACCTGATCGTCGCCAAGTGGCCCTATGGCTATAGCCGGGCGAGTTTCCTGTTCGGCTTCCCGCCAATTGAAGGCCGGATCTTCGGCTCCTTGCCGGAGCGCGGCGACGTGGCAGTGTTTCGCGGGCCCACCGGCGCCGACGTCATCAAGCGGGTGATCGGTTTGCCTGGTGACACGATCGCCACCCGCGACGGTGTGCTGTTGCTCAACGGCCGCGAGGTCCGGCGAGTGCCGATCGGTGCTCATGCCATGCCGATCTCACCCAATAGCCCGTGCCGCACCGTCCCGCCAGCACAGCCGCAGGTCCGGCCCGAGGAGCAAGGCGCGAGTTGCCTTTACCCGGCATATCGCGAGACACTGCCCGACGGGGTCAGTTACGTTGTGCTTGATCAAGTGGACAGTCCGAGCGCCGACGACTTTGGCCCGGTTACCGTTCCGGACGGGAGCGTGTTCATGATGGGCGACAACCGTGACGACAGCGCGGACAGCCGATTCTCGCCCGCCTTCGGCGGCATGGGCTTCGTGCCGGTGGAGGCGTTGGTCGGGCGCGCCGTGGTGACCTTCTGGTCCACCGATGGAAGTTCCAGCTGGCTGCTGCCCTGGACGTGGTTCACGGCGCTTCGGCCGGAGCGGATCGGAGACACGCACCGATGAGCTCGCTTCCGAGTTGGGCCGAGGAGAAGCTTGGTCACCGACCGCGCGATTTCAAGCTGTTCGAACGCGCACTCAGCCACTCCAGCGCGGGCAAGGACAGCTACGAGCGGCTGGAGTTCCTCGGCGACCGTGTGCTCGGGTTGGTGATCGCCCGCTGGCTGTTCGAGCGGTTCCCGGACGAGCCGGAAGGCAAGATGAGCCGCCGCTACAATGCCTTGGTAGCGCGCGAGACCTGCGCTGAGGTCGGGCGCGAATTGGGCGTGCAGTCACTGGTGCGGCTGGGCAAGCAAGCGCGGGAGGATGGCGCCACCCAGAGCGATAATGTGCTTGGCGATGTGGTGGAAGCATTGCTTGGTGCGCTTTTGCTGGACGGCGGGCTCGATTCTGCCGAAGCGCTGATCCGCAAGATGTGGGCGCCGTACCTCGACAGCCAGAAGAAGGCGCCCCAGCACCCCAAATCGCTGCTGCAGGAGATTGCGGCGGCGCGTGGGCTGAAGTCGCCCGCTTATGAGTTGGTCGGGCAATTCGGTGCCCACCATTCGCCGACCTTTCGCGTCCGCATCGCGATTGCTGGGATTGGCGAGGCCGAAGCGCAGGGCTCAAGCAAGCAGGAAGCCGAAACCGCCGCTGCGGCGTCGTTACTGGAGAAGATTTCGTGACTCAACGATGCGGCTTGGTCGCCGTGCTTGGCGCCCCCAACGCCGGCAAGTCGACGCTGGTGAACGCACTGGTCGGGCAGAAGGTGGCGATCGTCAGCCCCAAGGCGCAGACCACCCGCGCGCGGCTGATGGGGATCGCGATCGTCGGCGAGGCGCAGATCCTGCTGGTCGATACGCCCGGAATCTTCGCGCCGCGGCGACGGCTCGATCGGGCGATGGTTCAGGCCGCGTGGGAAGGTGCGGAGAGCGCCGATCGGGTGCTGCTGGTGATCGACGCCGCGGCCAAGGTCGGGGCCCGGGTCGAAGATGCGCTTCAGGGCGTGGAACAGCGGCCGGAGCCGAAGATCCTCGTCCTCAACAAGGTCGATATCGCCAAGAAGGAAGACCTGCTGCTCCAGGCCACTCGGCTGTCCGAGAGGCTGCAGCCTGAAGCGGTCTTCATGCTTTCGGCCACGACCGGGGATGGCGTACCGGACCTGCGGGCGCATCTTGCCGCCGCGATGCCGGCCGGACCGTGGCACTATCCCGAAGACCAGCTTTCCGATGCCACCGATCGAATGGTGGCGGCCGAACTCACCCGCGAGCAGCTATACCTGCAGCTGCATGCCGAACTGCCCTATGCCTCCGCAGTCGAGACGGAGAAATGGGAAGACCGCAAGGACGGCTCCACCGTCATCCACCAGCAGATCCTGATCGAGCGGGACAGCCAAAAGGCGATCGTGCTCGGCAAGGGCGGCTCGAAGCTGAAGGCGATCGGGGCCGCCGCCCGCGAGGCGATCACCGAACACATCGGGCGCAAAGTCCACCTGTTCCTGCACGTCAAGGTAAACCCCCGCTGGGATGAGGATCGTAGCTTGTATCGCGAGATCGGACTGGACTGGACCGACTAGCTTGGTGCCGCTGACGTTCGCAGCAATCAGCCAATCGCTGATCTCGCCCGCGGCATCGGCAGATAGGCCTCGCAAACGCGGGCGGAAATCCACCGGATGTCTGCTTATTGCCCGTCCCCGGCCATTCGGACCAGCGTCCGAGTTCGGGCAAGGCGCGGGTTGCTTCGCACGGTTGAGATTGGGTCGAAGCTGTCTGGCGTGAGCCGGGAGTACGGTTCAGCTTCGTGTTCAAGGTTCCCCCACGTCTGGCGAGGCTTGCACCACATTCTTATCATCGCTGAAACCGAATAGATTTGGCGATGACGACACGGACCGAAA
>CADCWB010000125.1 GCA_902806295.1 uncultured Sphingomonas sp.
GGCATCCGGATCGAGAATTTGGTGCTGGTGGTGCCGCTTCAGATTGACGGCGCGGAGAAGGAGATGCTCGGGTTCGAGACTCTGACCTTTGCGCCCATCGAACGGCGGTTGATCGTGCGCGACATGCTGTCTGAGCGAGAGCTTGGCTGGCTGAACGATTATCACGTTGATGTGGTGCGGAAGACCGGGCCCGAGTTGGACGGCGAGGAGCGGGTCTGGCTGGAGCGGGCGTGTGCGCCGCTCTAACCGTCATCCCGGTGCAGGCCGGGATTCCAGTCGATCTAAGCGGACGTAGGCGCGTCGTCGCCTGAGGTCCCGGCCTGTGCCGGGATGACGTTCTTGGCCCGGCCCTGCTCCTTCCGCTTTCGCAGATTCTCCCGCAGCTGCGCGGCCAGCCGCTCGGCCTTATCCTTGTCATTCATTGCTTTGCCTTGACACGGGACGAGCCTCACGGCCATAGGCCCGCCCGTTCCCGACAGGTTATCTGGCCCGGACAGTGCTGCCGTAGCTCAGTGGTAGAGCGCATCCTTGGTAAGGCTGAGGTCGTGAGTTCAATCCTCACCGGCAGCACCATTCGTTTTCCTGGCGGCTGACCCGGCGGCCACCACGCGTAGCAGGGGCCGTGGTAAGTGCGCTTCTTCTCCGACAATGCCGCTCCCGCCCATCCGGCCGTGATGGAGGCGATGACCGCGGCCAATCGGCTCGACACCGCCTATGACGGCGATGCGCTGAGCAAGCGGTTGGACGCGGCGTTCTCCGACCTGTTCGAAACCGATGTCACCGCCCTATGGGTGACCACCGGCACCGCGGCCAATTGCCTGGCGCTGGCCGCAATGGTGCCTCCCTATGGCGGCGTGCTGTGCCACCGCGAGGCGCACATCAACGTGGACGAGGCCGGCGCGCCCGAGTTCTTCTCCGGGGGAGCCAAGCTGCTGCTGGTCGATGGACCGGGGGCCAAGCTGACCGTCGATGGGGTGGCGGAAACGCGCGGGCGCATCCGGGCCGACGTGCACCAGACCCAGCCGCACGCATTGTCGATCACCAACGCGTCCGAATATGGCCTCGTCTACACCGCGGAAGAGACGGCGGCGCTGGGCGAGTTCGCCCATACACACAAGCTCGGCTTTCATCTCGACGGCGCGCGCTTCGCCAATGCGGTGGTGTCTACCGGGGCGAGCCCGGCGGAGCTGACGTGGAAGGCGGGCGTCGACGCGCTGTCGTTCGGCTTCGTCAAGAACGGCGGGCTCTCGGCGGAGGCGTTGATCCTGTTCGACCGGGAACTGGCGGACAGCGTCCAGCGCCGGCGCAAGCGGGCCGGGCATCTGCTCAGCAAGGGCCGGTACTCGGCTGCCCAGTTGCTCGCCATGCTGGACGAGGAAATCTGGCTGACCAACGCGCGCACCGCCAATGAGGCTGCTCAGCGCTTGGCCGAGGCTGCCCGCAAGCGGCTGGTTTATCCGGTACAAGCGAACGAGGTGTTCCTTCGCCTGACCTCCGCCGAGGCCGCGAGCCTGCGAGCTCAGGGTTATGATTTCTACGACTGGGGCACCGGTGAAGCGCGGCTAGTCACCAGCTGGGACCAGGACCTCGCCGCTGTCGATCGGCTCGCCGCCGCAATTCGCGCTCTGTGAGGGGGGCTGACGGGCGGCCCGTTCACGGCGTCGTCTTGCCGTTCATCATCTTCACCCTGATCTGGGGTTCGACTTGGATCGTCATCCGCGATCAGCTGGGGCCGGTCCCGCCGCAATGGTCGGTCACCTA
Source organism: uncultured Sphingomonas sp. (assembly GCA_902806295.1). GTDB lineage: Bacteria > Pseudomonadota > Alphaproteobacteria > Sphingomonadales > Sphingomonadaceae > Sphingomicrobium. The sequence goes on from CADCWB010000125.1 coordinate 1,762, forward strand.
TCGCTTCATCATCGCCGCGGCGGCCATGTTCGCCATCGCCAAGTGGAAGAAGTCGCCGCTGCGGCTGGCGCGATCGGATTGGCTGTTCGTCGGCGGCATCGGGGTGTTCCAGTTCTGCCTCAACTTCAACTCGGTTTATGTTGCCGAGCACTTCATCACCTCCGGGCTGGTCGCCACGGTGTTCGCCTTGCTGCTGATCCCCAACAGCCTGCTCGCCTGGGCGTTGCTGGGGCAGAAGCCAGGCGGGCGGTTCATGGCCTGCTCGGCCATCGCGATCGCCGGCATCGGCCTGTTGTTCTGGCAAGAGCTGCGCCGTGACCAGGCCGATGCGGCGGCGGTGATCGCCGGGATTAGCTGGACCCTGCTGGGTGTGCTGGGCGCGTCGATGTCGAACGTGCTGCAGGCAACGGATCGAGCGCGACATATTCCGGTGCTGACCATGCTGGCCTGGGCGATGCTGGCGGGAGCGGCGGTGGATGGAGCGGTCGCATTTGCGGTTGCCGGCCCACCGGTCATCGAGTGGCGGCTGTCCTACTGGGTCGGCCTGACCTACCTGGCCGTGTTCGCCTCGGCCCTGTGCTTCAGCCTCTATTTCCCCGTGGTGCGCAAGGTCGGGCCGGGCAAGGCGGCCTACTCCTCGGCGCTGGTGCCGATCGTCGCCATGGCGCTGTCGACCCTGTTCGAGGACTACCACTGGACGCTGCTGTCCGCCGCCGGCGCAGCGCTGGCGATCGGCGGAATGGTGCTGGCGGTGATGAGCCGCCGCAGCCCGGCGCCGGCTCCCGTCGCGGACTAAGCACGGCACCGCTCCGTTGCGCCGGGGGTGGCGCTGCGGAGCGGTGGTGCCTAAGTCCCCGGTTATGCTTGATGCCCGCCCCGCCGCCGCTCAGTCCGCTTCGCCCGAGATCCGCCGGGAGGACTATCGTCCGCCCGATTGGCTGGTGCCCGCGATCGAGCTGGACTTTGCACTCGACCCCGCCCGGACCGTGGTGCGCGCGCGCCTCACGGTGGAGCGCAGCGGCGAGCACGACCGTGCGCTACGCCTGGACGGCGAGGGGTTGGAGCTGTTGTCGGTTCGAGTGAACGGACTGAACGCGGAGCACAGCATTGATGGCGCGGCTCTGGTCATCCCCGTGGACGGCACGTCGGCAACGGTCGAGACCGAGGTCGCGATCAGTCCGGGGGCCAACACCCAGCTGATGGGCCTGTATGCATCGGGCGGGTTGCTTTGCACCCAGTGCGAGGCGGAAGGATTTCGTCGGATCACCTTCTTCCCCGACCGACCGGACGTGCTGTCGCGCTACCGCGTGCGGATGAGCGCCGACAAGGCGTGCTTCCCAGTGCTGTTGGCCAATGGCAATCCGGTCGACAGCGGTGACGGCGACGCTGGCTTGCATTGGGCGGTGTGGGAGGACCCATTCCCCAAGCCGTCCTACCTGTTCGCGCTGGTCGCCGGCGACTTGTCCGTCAACCGCGACAGCTTCACCACGATGAGCGGGCGCGACGTCGAACTCGGCATCTGGGTGCGCGAGGCGGACCTGCCGAAGACTGATCACGCCATGTGGGCGCTCAAGCAGGCGATGGCCTGGGACGAGCAGGCCTATGGCCGCGAGTACGACCTCGACCGGTTCAACATCGTCGCGGTGGCCGACTTCAATTTCGGCGCAATGGAGAACAAGGGCCTCAACATCTTCAACTCGCGCTACATCTTGGCCGACACGGAGACCGCGAGCGACGCCGACTTCGACGCGATTGCGGCGGTCGTGGCGCACGAATATTTCCACAATTGGTCGGGCAATCGGGTCACCTGCCGCGATTGGTTCCAGCTCTCGCTCAAGGAAGGACTGACCGTCTTTCGCGACCAGCAGTTCTCGGCCGCCATGGGCTCCGAAGCGGTCGAGCGGATCGACAAGGTGCGAACGCTCCGCGCAGCCCAGTTTCCCGAGGACGCCGGGCCGCTCGCGCACCCGATCCGGCCCGACAGCTACCTGGAGATCAGCAACTTCTACACCGCCACCGTGTACAACAAGGGCGCCGAGGTGATCCGGATGCTGCACACCATCCTGGGGCCCGACAAGTATCGCGAAGGTACCGACCTCTACTTCGCTCGCCACGACGGTCAGGCCGTGACCTGCGAGGACTTCGTCCGCGCGATGGAGGATGCGAGCGGGAGCGACCTGACTCAGTTCCGCCGCTGGTACAGCCAGGCCGGCACGCCGCGGGTCCACGCTCGGCTGGAGCAGGCGGATGGGTCCGCGCAGTTGCATCTGCGCCAAGAGGTTCCCGCAACGCCAGGGCAGACCGGCAAGCAGCCGATGGTGGTCCCCTTGAAGGTGGCGCTGATCGGCCAGCAGAGTGGAGCCGAGGTGGTGCCGGAGCGCACCGTCCTGCTCACCCAGGCGGAGCAGGTGGTGGAGTTGCCGGTCGGCGAGCCCGCTTACCTGTCGATCAACCGGCAGTTTTCCGCGCCCGTGATCGTCGAGACCGAGCGGCAGCCCGGCGAGCTTGAGGCACTGGCGGCGGCCGATACGGACAGCTTCGCGCGGTATGAAGCCGGCCAGGAGCTGATGCTGCGCGAGTTGCTCGGAGGGATTGTCGGCGGCGAGATGCGGAGCGAGCCGGTGATCGCCGCCGTTCGCGCGACCCTGGCGTCCAACGCGCTCGATCCGGCGTTCAAGGCAGACGCGATCATGCTGCCCAGCGAGACGCTGCTCGCTGAGCGGCTTGAGGTGTCGGATCCGGCGCGGGTGCACGAGGTTCGCGACGAATTGCGCGTCACGGTGGTGCGAGCGCTTGGGTCGGAACTGTATGACCAATATCATGCTGCATCCGCCGCCGACCCCGCTGGACGCTCGGGTGCGGACAAAGGGTTGCGTCGGCTCCGCGCGGCGACCTTGGGCTATCTCGCGGCCGGTGACGAGGGGCAGGCTGCGGTGCTCGCCAAGCGCCAATTCGACGAGTCGCGCACCATGACCGAGCGGCAGTCAGCGCTGGCAGTGCTGGCCATGCTCGGCGGGGCTAAAGCGGAGAAAGCGCTGGAAAGCTTCTACGGGCGCTTCCGGCACGATCCGCTGGTGATCGACAAATGGTTCGGGGTGCAAGCTTCGGCCAACCGGGCGGACACGGTCGAGACTGTCGAGCGGCTGGCCCGCCACTCGGATTTCACCCTATCCAATCCGAACCGCTTGCGCGCGCTGGTGGGGGCGTTCGCGGCCACCCCGTTCGCCTTCCACCGCGAGGACGGCCGCGGCTACGACTTCCTGACCGGCATGATCCTGCAGGCCGACCGGCTCAACCCGCAGACCGCCGCGCGGTTCGTTCCGCCGCTAGGTCGCTGGCGCAAGGTCGAGCCGCGACGAGCGGCCCTGATGCGCGGCGCACTGGAACAGATCGTTGCCACGCCCGGATTGTCGAAGGATGTGTTCGAGCAGGCGAGCAAGTCGTTGGGTTGATCTAGCGCTCGCCCCGAGCGGAGGCTCGTCAGAGCCGAACTCGAAGCGCGCCCTTCGACTCCGCTGCGCTACGCTCAGGACGAGCGAACTTCTGCTTCTCTCAACCTATCCGCCGATCCACTGCGCGGCTTGTACTGCGACTGCGTTGGCCGCCTGATTGATCGCCGGGCCGACCGTCGCTGCGGTGCCGTCGGCGGGGACGGTGGCTTCGAAGCGGCGGGTTTCGACCCGGGCGCCGCCCTGCGTTGATAGGGTGGCGTCGAAAGTCACGATCACCTGCGCCGAAGGCACGTCATAGCCGAAGCGCTCCAGCGAACCGGTCACCCGCAGGCCGGGATCGAGCGCCGACTGGCCGGCGGCGAGCACGACGCGGCGGGTAGTCCGCTTCACCGTTTCGGCCAGCAGCTGCTGGAACAGTTTGTCGGGCGTGTCGACGTATTGGAGATCCTCGATGTAAGTCACTCGTCCCGGTCCCTCGAGCGCGGGCACACGAACCTGCCGGATCTCCTTGCCGATCAAGGGCGTCTCGATCGTCACCGCTTCGCCGGCCGTGGCCGAGCGGGCAATCTGCACCGCGGCGGCTTGCGGGCTCAACGTCAGCAGGGTTGCGGGGGGCTTGGCCCCGCCGAAACAGGCGGACAGCGCCAGGGCGGCGGCGGCGGGCGAAAGGAGGCGAAGGGCGCGCATCAGCGGGACTTTCCTGGCTTGTGGTCGGGCAGCTTGGGCGCGCCAAGCACTCCGGTGACTCCGCCCTGCTCCAGCCGACCGCTCACGCTTTCCAGGCTGCTGGTCAGGTCGCGCAGGTCGCGGACGAGGCGGTTGACCTCGGGCAGGGTCGACTTGGTGAGGTTCTGAACTCCGGGACGGGCATCGGCAACCAGCGCGTCGATGTTGGCGGTGGTCTGCTGGATGGACGCGATCGAACGCCGCAAATCCTGCGCCGCCGGCCGACCTTCGTCATTCACCAGCGCGGTGGTGCTGTCGGCTAGCCGGGCAACATTCGCTGCGGCCAGTGAGGCATTGCGAGCAGCGATGCGGGCTTCGCCCATGGTATCGGCCAGCTCCGGCGCGCGCTCGGCCAGCACCCGGGTGGTGGTATCCACATTCTCCAGAATGTCGGAGATAGCGTTCTGGTTGCGGTCGCTGAGCAGTTCGGTCAGCCGCTCGGTCAGACGTTGGATGCGGTCGAGCAGTTCCGGTGCAGAGTTGAGCAGCGCGCCGAGGCCGCCCGACGAGGACGGCACCACCGGGCAGCCCTGCGGACCCGGCTGGGTCAGCGCGCGCGCGCCCTTGACCGCGCCGTCGAGCTGAATTTCGCTGACGCCGGTGAAGCCGACGCCCTTGATCTGCGCCGTGGTGCCCTGCAGCACCGGGGTATTCTCATCGACCTCGATCCGGACCCAAACGAATTCGGGCCGATTGGGCAGCAGCGAGATACGGGTGATCTGCCCGACCGGCACGCCGGAGAAGCTGACGTTTGAACCGCGGTTGAGGCCGCCGACGCCCTGGCTGAAGTAGATGTCGAAGCAGCGTCGCTTGTCAGTGTTCAGCCCGGCGATCCAGACGGAGAACAGCAGCAGGCCGGCCAGCAGCGCCAGCACGACGGTACCCACCAGCACCTGGTTGGAACGAGTTTCCATGCCTTCCCGCTTAATCCTTACGCCGCGGCAGCGCGCCCGCGCGGCCCGTTAAAATATTCTTGAATCCAAGGATGATCCAACTGGAGCAAGCGATCAATGGTGTCGACCGCGATGACCCGCTTGTCCGCCAGCACCGCCACCCGGTCGCAGATGGCGTAGAGGCTGTCGAGGTCGTGAGTGATCAGGAAAACCGTAAGGTGCAGCCGCTCCCGCAGGTTGAGGATCAGCTGATCGAACGCTTGAGCGCCGATCGGGTCCAATCCCGCCGTCGGCTCGTCCAGAAACAAAAGCTCGGGGTCGAGCGCCAGCGCCCGCGCCAAGCCGGCCCGCTTGCGCATTCCCCCGGACAGTTCGCTCGGATATTTCGCGCCCGCGTCGGCCGGCAGCCCCGACATGGCGATCTTGTAGCTGGGGATCTCGTCCAGCAATGGCGGTTTGATGAACGGGAAATACTCGCGGATCGGCACTTGCACATTCTCGGCCACGGTCAGGGTCGAGAACAGCGCGCCGTTCTGAAACAAGATGCCCCAGCGGCGGCGGATGCTTTTGGCCTCGTCTTCCGGCCGTCCCACCATGTTCTCGCCAAGCACCTCGACTTGGCCTTCAAGCGGAGTCTGGAGGCCGATGATCGAGCGCATCAGTACCGACTTGCCGGTGCCGGACCCGCCGACCACGCCGATGATCTCACCCTGGCGCACGTCGAGGTCGAGCTGCTCGTGGACGACGGCCTCGCCGAAGGCATTCCGCAGGCCGCGAACGCGAATGATCGATTCTTCGTTGTCCGGCAGGATCGGGCTGGAGCTGGGCGACATCAGATCCAGCCGATCGAGCTGAAAAACACCGCGAAGATGGCGTCGAGCACGATCACCAGGAAGATCGACTGGACCACCGCGGCGGTGGTCTTCAGGCCCACCTGCTCGGCATCATTGGCGACCAGCATGCCCTGGAAGCAGCCTGCCAACGCGATGATGAAGCCGAACACCGGCGCCTTGATAAGGCCGACCCACAAGTCGGTGGCCGGCACAACTTCGGCCAGGCGCTGGACATAGGTTAGCGGCGGAATCTCCAGGCTGATCCAGCAGAACAATCCGCCGCCAATCAGCGACAGCAGCATGGCCCAAAAGGCGAGCAGCGGCATCATCGCCACCGCCGCAATCAGCCGCGGGATGACCAGCGCCTCGATCGGCGACACGCCGATGGTGCGCATGGCGTCCACTTCCTCGGTGATCTTCATGGTGCCGATTTGCGCGGCAAAGGCGCTGCCCGATCGGCCCGCCACCATGATCGCGGTCATCAGCGGTCCGAGCTCACGAACAGTGATCCGGCCGATGAGGTTGATGGTGTAGACCTCGGCGCCGAACTGCTGCAGCTGCACC
>CADCWB010000126.1 GCA_902806295.1 uncultured Sphingomonas sp.
CACGCCCATTGAGCGAGCGTTCGTCGGCGGCGCTGCCCAACGTTCCAATCACGTCGATGTGGAGCGGCTTGTCCGGTTCGGTCCGGGGGATCCGCGAGTCGATGACGTTGACGACGCCCCCGATGGCCGAGCTGCCGAACAGCAGCGCGGCCGGCCCGCGCAACACTTCGATCCGGTCGGCGGTCAGCGGATTGATCGCTACCGCATGGTCCACGCTGCTGGTGGAGACGTCCAGGCTGCCGATCCCGTCGGCCAGTACCCGGATGCGGTCGCCGCCCAGACCGCGGATAATCGGGCGGGACGCGTTCGGGCCGAAGCTGGTGGCGGACACACCGGGTTGGCGTTGCAGGGTCTCGCCGATGGTCGGACGGAGTTCGCGCTGCAGATCCTCACCTGCCAAGACGGTGATGCCGCCTAGTACGTCCTGCCGGTTGCGGCGGATGCCGGTAACGACAATGTCGCGGCTGAGCTCGCGATGGTGGTCACTGGCCCCATCTTGTTGCTCACTCGGCTGAGGAGGAACCGGAGCAGGAGCAGACTCAGCTTGAGCAGGCGCGGGTTGCGCCACCATCACGGCGGCAAGGACGTTGATAAGGCTCATTTGGAATCCCCAGACACTTCGGGGTTCCTCTATGCGCAACGTTGTATCATCGCAAGCGGATAGCCGGTCTGTTGGTCGAAACAGCCTGTCGCTTGGTCGGGTCGAAGAAGCTAGGGGGAGCGGATGCAGACCTCCTTCGTCACCCATCTCGAATGCTCGCTTACGGGCGAAATCTATCCTGCCGGCGAGGTGCACAACCTCAGCCGTGCCGGCCGTCCCCTGCTGGTGCGCTATGACACCGATGCGCTGCGGGGCGTGCTGACGCGTGCGGTGCTGGCGGCCCGGCCGCCGGGCATGTGGAAGTGGCGCGAGCTGCTGCCGCTGCCGACCGGCTGGGATCCGGTGAGCCTGGGCGAGGTCGAGACACCGCTGCTGCCGCTGGCGCGCCTGTCAGCCAAGGCAGGGGCTACTCCCGTGTTGGTCAAGGATGAGGGACGGCTGCCGACCGGATCGTTCAAGGCGCGCGGCCTGGCGATGGCAATCAGCATGGCACGCCATTTCGGGACTAAGTCCGTGGCACTGCCGACCAACGGCAATGCGGGCGCTGCGCTTGGCGCTTATGCCAGGGCCGCTGGCATGGACGCGACCGTAATCTGTCCGGCCGAAACCCCGCTGATCAACGTCACCGAGACCGCCGCCTACGGGGCGCAGGTGTTCGTCGCCGACGGCCAGATCGATGAGTGCGGGCGGCTGGTGGGCGAGGGCGCCGCCGCTGGCCGCTGGTTCGACCTGTCGACGCTGAAGGAGCCCTATCGCGCCGAGGGCAAGAAGGTCATGGGGCTGGAGCTCGCCGAGCAACTCGGTTGGCGGTTGCCGGACGCGATCTTCTACCCGACCGGCGGCGGCACCGGGCTGATCGGCATGTGGAAGGCGTTCGCCGAGCTGGAGGCGGTTGGCCTGATCGGACCGGAGCGCCCACGGATGGTCGCCATCCAGGCCGAGGGCTGCGCGCCGATGGTGCGAGCATGGGAGCGGGGGGACGAGTTTGCCGAACGATGGGAAGGCGCGGCCACTATGGCGACCGGCATTCGCGTACCCAAAGCGGTCGGCGACTTCCTCATCTTGCGCGCGGTACGGGAAAGCGGCGGCGCCGCGCTGGCCGTCAGCGAGGAGGGTATAGCGGCCGGCGTCCGGGATGCGGCCCACGACGACGGCATATTGCTGTGCCCCGAAGGCGGAGCGGTGCTCGCCGGCTGGCGGCTCGCGCTGGAGCGCGGGCTGGTGAGCCGTAACGAGCAGGTCATGTTGTTCAACTGCGCGGCCGGCAACAAATATCCGCTGCCCGACAGCGCAATCCGCATCCGTCTGGCCGAGGTCAGCGGAGCGACGCTCTAAGCGGCTTGCTGAATTGGGACAGCATCCCAACTAATCGTCGAACTCGCGGTCACCGGGCGCCTCGAGCCAGGCGTCGCCCTAGCTAATTCGCTGAAGCGTCAAGCTTTTCGAAAGCTGGCACGAGCTATGCATAAGGAAAGGCGATCGGCGGGAAGTCCCGTCGCAGCGCCGCAGGAGCTTGAATATGTCAGCAAATCAGAACCCGTTCCTTCGTCCCGACACCTTGTTTGGCGTTTGCCAGGCCATCGGGGAGGATCTCAGGGTAAATCCCCTGTGGCTTCGCATCCCGCTGGCCAGCGCAATCTTGTTCTCACCAACAGGAGCAGTTGGCGTTTACTTCGGGCTGGGTTTGCTGGTGCTAGTTTCACGGCTGCTGTTCCCACCCAAGTCAGTGGTGATCGAGACTGCCGCAGCGACTCCGGTGCTTGCTGCTGAGAGCGGACCAATCGCACAGGACACCCGCGAGCTGGCGGAAGCGGCTTAACCCTGGTCGCCGGGCCCGGGGCCATACGGCGCCTCGTCCAGCCCGGCGATCACTTCTGCCGCTTTGGCGCGGACTTTCTCCTGCGTGTCCACGCCGAACCGGTCCCAGCTCGCATAAGCATTGCGCATCCGCCGGTTGGCGCCGAGCTTGTCGCGGTTGCGCGCCAGGAAGTCCCAGTAAAGGCTGTTGAATGGGCAGGCGTCGGGCCCGACGCGCTGTTTCACATCGTACCGGCAGCCGCCGCAATAATCCGACATGCGGTTGATGTACTGGCCGGTGGAGACATAGGGCTTGGTCCCGACCAGCCCGCCGTCGCCGAACTGGCTCATGCCCAACGTGTTGGGCAGCGTCACCCACTCATAAGCGTCGAGGTAGACCTCCATATACCACAGGTGCACCGCATTCGGATCAGCCCCGATCAGCAGGGCGAAATTGCCGGTCACCATCAGGCGCTGGATGTGGTGGGCGTAGGCATAGCGCCAGGTCTGTTCGAGGACCTGGGCCATGCAGTTCATGTCGGTCTCGCCCGTCCAGTAGAAGCTCGGCAGGCCGCGGGTGGAGCCGAAGAAGTTGCGGTCGACATAGTCCGGCCCAGCCAACCAATAGATGCCGCGCATATACTCCCGCCAGCCGATGATCTGGCGGATGAAGCCTTCGGCGCAGTTGAGCGGCACCGTCCCGGCCCGATAGCGCGCTTCAAACTCGCGGTAGAGCTCCAGCGGGTCAAGCAGGCCGGAGTTGAGGTAGGGTGACAAATGCGAATGCCACATGCGGTGAGCGCCCGAGACCATTGCATCCTGATAGTCGCCGAAGCTGCACAGCGCCTGGTCGAGGAACGCAGCCTGGGCGGTGAGAGCATCCCCGCGCGTGACGGCCAAGTCCCACTCGTCGAGGTCGCCGAGCAGGTCCTGAAAGCGGCGCTGCACCAGGGCGATGAACTCTCGCGTGATCGCATCGGCCGGGAAGCAGGGCGGTTCTGGCATGAACAGGTCGCTCTCCGCCGGTTTGCGGTTCTCCTTGTCGTAGTTCCAGCGCCCGCCTTCGGGTTTGCCTCCATCGGTCAGGAGGAGGCCTGTGCGAACCCGCTGTTCGCGGTAGAAATATTCCATCACCAGATCGGAGCGGCCGTTCGCCCAGCTGTGGAAGTCGGCGTGGCTGGCGATGAAGCGATCGTCGGTCAGGATCTCGACCGGCACGCCGAACAGCGTCTGCCAGCTTTCCAGCATGGCCTGCACGCGCCACTCGCCCGCTTCGGTCACTAGCAGCCGGTCAGGCTTGTGCCGCTCGACGGCAGCCGCAACCTCGCCGGTGAAGCTCGCGGGCCCATGCGCCGCCTCCAGCGGGACATAGTCGACCGTCCAGCCGGCATCCCGCAGCGCCTCGGCATGGTGGCGCATGGCGGAGAGGATGTAGGCCAGCTTGCGCCGGTGGTGACGGACGTAGCTTGCCTCTTCCGCCACCTCCACCATCAGCACGATTGCGCTGGCTGGATCAGCCGCACGAAGCGAAGACAAGCTGAGCGACAGCTGGTCGCCAAGCACGAGCACCAGCGTCGTCATCGGCTATCCCTCATGCGCCTCCTCGCCCGCTAAGCGAAACGCACCTTCATCGCGAGGGTGCCTCCTCCGCCGGATGGTCGCTGCGCGCATCGCCGGGTCCCTCCACCCCGGCCGTTCCAATCGAGCTATCGATCAGTCCCATCCGCAACATCACCCAGAACAGCACGATGCCCGGCAACGCCGCGACCGTGGTCAGGAGGTAGAAGTTCACATAACCCAGCGAATCAATCAGCCCGCCCGCCGTGGTGCCGGTCAGGAACCGCCCAACCACCGAAGCGGCGGCTGAGATCAGTGCGAACTGGGAGGCGGTGAACCGCAGGTCGCAAAGGGCCGAGAAATAGGCGACCACCACCACGCCACCGATGCCGCTGGCGAAGTTTTCGAATCCGATCGCCGAGGCCATGCCGATGTTGGAGTGACCCGCTCCCGCCAGCAACGCAAAGGACAGATTGCTGACCGCCATCAACACCAGGCTGACGAGCACCGAGCGCTTCATGCCAAACTGGGCATAGAGAATGCCGCCGACGAAGATGCCAATCAGATAGGCCCAGAAGCCGACGCCCACGTCGTAGATGGCGATCTCGTCGTTGCTGAATCCCAGATCGTCGAACAGCAGGCGCAAGGTAAGGTTCGCAAGCGTGTCGCCGATCTTGTGCAGCAGCACGAACAGCAGCACGAGCAACGCGCCCTTGCGCTGAAAGAACTCGGTAAACGGTTTCCATGCCGCCGCGACCATCGCGCCGACCCCGCGCCGCTCGATCGGGTCGCGGTGGCGCTTGGGTTCGCCCAGCAGAAGCGCGGTGATCATCGCGGGCAGGGCAAGCGCGGCGCAGGCGAGGTAAGCGGCCTCCCACCCGGAGCGGGCCGCAACGACCAGCGCCAAGGCGCCGGCCCCGGCCGATCCGATCCGCCAGCCATATTGGCTCATGCCCGATCCAACTCCGAGTTGCCGCGGCTCAAGCGCCTCGATCCGATAGGCGTCGATCACGATGTCGAAGCTGGCCCCGGCGATCCCGACCAGGATTGCGGCGGTAACTACCCCGCCGATGCCGGCGTCAGGATCGACCAAGGCGAGGTTGATGACCGAGGCGATGACGAGGGTGCCCATCACAAGCATCCACGACACCCGCTGACCCAGCCGGCCGAGCACGGGCAGGCGCACCCCATCGACGATCCAGGCCCACAGGAATTTGAAGTTATAAGCCAGAAAGACCAGCGCGAAGGCGGTGATGGTCGACTTGTCGATGCCATCCTGCTTCAGCCGGCTGGTCAGCGTGGCGCCGATCATCGCGTAGGGGAACCCCGACGAGATGCCGAGAAAGAACGCCGCCAGCGGAGCTGCCTCGGTATAGGGCCGAACGCTTTCTGGCAGGCTTCGCCGCCATCCAAGATCGCCGTTGCCCGCCCGCACCTCTGTCGTCATTCCCACGCCTTCCCGCTTCTACCCTTCGCGCGACCCTAGCCGCTTGCATGGGCTGCGCAACAGGCGCACTCTTCCCTTTGCATGGACGCACCCCTCCGCTCATCGCGCCCGACGCCGGGACAGCGCGCGCTGGCCGAAGTGCTGGCGCGGGGAGAGGCCGCGATCGGCGCTGGCATGGAGCGCTTGCCGGCGCAGCTCTACCTCGACCCTGACCGTTATGCCCGTGAGCAGGAGGGCCCGTTGCCCCCCTGCCGTTGCTGCTAGGACCATCCGCGCTGCTGCCCGATCCGGGTACGGCGATCACCCACGACGATTACGACACGCCGCTGATCGTCAGCCGGGACGGCGAAGGCCGGGTGCGGGTGCTCGCCAACGTCTGCCGGCATCGCGGCACCCGACTAATCGAAACAGCGGACGTGGTGCCGGTCAAGCGGATCGTCTGCCCCTATCATGCCTGGGCCTACAAGGCTGACGGCAGCTTGGCGGGAGTGCCGCGGCCCGATTGCTTCCCCGGGCTCGATAAGGCACATTATGGCCTGACAGAGTTCCCCAGCCGGGAGAGCGGGGGACTGATCTGGTTCGCCCGCTCCGAGGCCGACTTCACCGGGGTCGAAGCGCTCGCGCCCGACATGGAAGCCTTCGGCATGAGCGGCCTGCATCTCTACCGACGCCACACGCAAGAAGTCGCCGCCAACTGGAAGCTGATCATCGACGCTTTCCTCGAAAGCTACCATGTCCAGCGCCTGCACGCACAAACCATCGCGGCCTTCTTCGCCGACGGCATCACGGTTGCCGACCAACTTGGCCCGCACCAACGCGCGGCGGTTGGCCGGACGGATTACCTCGCAGGAGTCGATCGCGACGATTGGGTGCAACTGCGTCGGGCGGTCACCTATACCTACCAGCTGTTTCCCAACGCGGTGGTGATCGTCTCGCCCGACTACATCAACCTGCTGCTCTGCTACCCGCAAGCGGTTGGCCGCACGCTGGTCGAGGATGTTATGCTCATCCCCGAGCCACCGCAGACACCTGAGGCGGAGGCGCACTGGCGGAAAAGCTGGGACCTGCTCGATGGCGGCACCTTCGGCGCCGAGGACTTCCGCGCTGCGGCCCTGTGCCATCGCGGGCTCGACTCCGGCCTGCTTGCGGAGATCACGCTCGGCACGCTGGAGCACGGCATCGCCGACTTTCACCGGAAGCTGGACGCCTCCCTGCCCTAGTAGAGCACGAGCCCATCCACTTTGGGCACTTTCTCGCCCGACAGCTTGCGATCGACCGCCTTCAGCGCGGCGCGCAAGGTGCGTTCCTGGTAGGGCTTCAGCAGATATCCTAGCACCAGTTCCTCCGCGCCTTCCGGCGGGGTGGCGGTGACGAACAGGACGGGAATGCCGCGCTCCTTCGCCTCGCGCGCAACGTCGTAACCCGTCTTCTCACCGGCCAGGCTGATGTCGGTCAACACCAGATCGATCCCGCGCGGCTCGTCATCCTCGTCGCCGCCCGGCGCAAACTGCCCCGCTTCGCTGTTCAGCACCTCGACGACACCATCGCAATCGTCCACGGTGGCGACCACCTTGTAGCCCGCGTCCGCAACCATGGTTTCGTTATCGAATGCAACCAGCGGCTCGTCCTCGACGATCAGGATGCGCTTGACGACGCGCTTGCGCTTGCTGAACAGCACCATACCCCCAAACCAAGGAACTAAGCTTTGTCCCCGGAACGAACGAGAGGCGCACCTGTGCCGCAAAAGCGAGCGCAGAAAAAGGGCGGCCCGGCGGATCGCCCGGCCAGCACAGGCGCCAAATCGCGGGACGGAGGACCACCGGCGGCGCGGGAGACCGGACCGCAGCGGATCGCCAAGCTGCTCGCCCGGGCCGGAGTCGCCTCACGCCGCGACATTGAGCGGATGATCGCGGACGGGCGGATCGCGCTCGACGGCGATGTGCTGACCACGCCTGCCACGCTGCTGACCGACCTGCGCGGCGTCACCGTCGACGGCAAGCCGGTGGCTCCGCCCGCCGCCGCCCGCCTGTGGCGCTTCTACAAACCGCCTTCGTGCCTGACCGCCGCTTTCGATCCCAAGGGACGCCCGACCATCTACGATCGGCTGCCGGCTGGCTTGCCCCGGGTGATGCCGGTCGGGCGACTCGACTTCATGACCGAAGGCCTGCTGCTGATGACCAACGATGGGGAGCTCAAGCGCCAGCTCGAGCTGCCCAAGACAGGTGTCGTCCGCCGCTATCGCGCCCGTGCGTTCGGCGACGTCACGCAGGAGCAGCTGGAGGCGCTCAGCGAAGGCGTCGAGATCGAAGGGATCCGCTACGGGTCGATCGACGCCAATCTGGAACGGCGCACGGGCCGCAATTGCTGGATCGAGCTGTCGCTGACCGAAGGCAAGAACCGCGAAGTACGGCGCGTCCTTGCCTATCTCGGGCTCCAGGTCTCGCGGCTGATCCGCACCGAGTACGGGCCCTTCACCATCTACGATCTGGAGCCCGGGCAGATCGGCGAGGTCCAGCGCGAAGACCTGTTCCGCTTTCGCGCCACGCTGAAGTGAGGATCATCGCCGGCCAGTGGCGTGGCCGCAAGCTGGTGGCGCCCCCCGGCCAGGGGACCCGGCCGACCGCCGACCGGACCCGCGAAACATTGTTCAATATGCTGGCGAGCCGCTTGGGTGACTTTGCCGATCTGGCCGTCGCCGATCTCTACGCGGGGAGCGGGGCTCTCGGTTTGGAGGCCTTGTCGCGCGGTGCCGCAAGCGTCACCTTCGTTGAGACCGACCCCGCAGCCCGCCGGACCATCGAAGCGAACGTGCGCGCGCTTGGCGCCGAGCAGGTCAGCGTTGCCAGCCATTCGGCCGAGCATCTGCCCTCCGGCCGCAGCTTCGACCTGATTCTCGCTGACCCGCCCTATGCACCGGACAGCGGCAGCGCGGTGGTCAGGGCCGTCCTAAGCGGCGGATGGCTGGCGCCGACCGGCTGGCTGGCGATCGAGACCGGGCGCGGCGAGCCCGTGCAGCCCCGTGAGCTTGAGCTTGAGGCTGAACGCGACACGGGGGCCGCGCGCATCACCCTGTTGCGTCGGTCGGCTTAGGCCTTCTTCTCGCCGCCGGTCGTCACTTCCTTCAGCAAGCGCGCACCGATGGCGGCTGCGGCGGCCTTGCCGGCCGTTTTCACCGCCTGAGCCGACTTAACCTTGGCCGAGTCCTCTTTATTGCTCTCGGCGATGGCGGCAACGGCGGCGAGCGCGCCTACTGCGATCAGGTCGCCGACCAGCGGATGGTCGAGCACCTTGCCGAGCGCATGCAGGCCGCGGCTGTCTTCCTTCGCCTTCTTGCCGGCCTTATTGTTCTTGTTCTTTCCCTTGTTGTTGGACTGCTCACCGCCGGCAATCAGCTCCAGCTTCGGCTTGTCGCCTTTAGCCTTGGCCGCCTTCTTTTCTTTCGCCATGTCCTGCTCCCTGTTCGTTTGACGGTCACCATATCGGCACCTCGTTCCGGATCGGCAAGCGCAGCCGCTGCGATCGCTTCGCAAGTGGAACAATCATCCGCTATGACGCCTTTGCTGGCGAGAAGCAGGAGACACCGAATGCCCGACGCCATTACCTTATTGAAGGAAGACCACCGCCGGGTCGAAGACCTGTTCGCCGACTTTAAGAAAGCCAAGGGCGATGGCCGCAAGCAGAAGCTTGCGGAGCAGATCTGCGCCGAGCTGATCGTCCACTCACAGATCGAGGAGGAAATCTTCTACCCGGCTTGCGAGGGAGCAGTCGACGAGGCCGACATCAAGGAAGCCTATGTCGAGCATGACGGCGCCAAGGTGCTGATCGCCGAGATCGCGACCGGCGGACCGGACGACGATTATTATGAGGCCAAGGTCAAGGTGCTGCAGGAGCAGATCGAGCACCACGTCAAGGAAGAGGAAGGGCGGCTGAACGGCATCTTCTCGCAAGCGCGCCGGCATGGGGTCGACATGGACGCGCTCGGCGACGAACTCGCCGCTCGCCGTTCGGAGTTGATGGCCGGTATCGAGAAGAACGGCCTGCCGCAGGTCAAGTTGACGACCATGGACGACGTAAAAGTCTAGGTGACCGGGTCGAGGTCCGGGTTGCTGGCGACATAGGCCACCGGCAACCCGGCCAGCAGCAAGGCCAGAGGGAGCGTGATCGGGTGGACTCCGGCGCTGAACAGCAAGCCGGCGGGAACCGCGCACAGCGATAGCAGGCCGACCAGTGCCAAGGGGCCCGACGCCGCCTTGACCGCGGTTCGCAGCCTGGAACGGTCGATCATCAATTCACTGACCAGACGGACAATACCGCTGGCCGATCGCCGGCACACTGCTGGCATCAATGCGTGCAGTAAGCAGGCGACGCCGGCTGCCAGCAGCATGGCACCGACCAGTGAGGCAAACCGAAGGTGCTCGAAATAGCTTTCCCTCGCTTCGTTGAGGTGATCGCGGGCGGCGGCGAACATGGACAATCCCTCGGCTGCATCTCCGTGCGAGGAGGAGACTGTTCTTGACGGACGTCAAGCCGCTTTGCGGCGAACACCGGGCATCGTTGCGCCGAGTGGTAAGGCACCGGTGGAGCGCAAGGGGAAGACACCCCACCGGATCTCGCTATCAGGCGGCAATCAGGACCGGGGTCCCGACCTGAGTCATCTGGTACAAGCGCGCCGCGAACGCCTTGGGCAGGCGGACGCACCCATGGCTGGCCGGGCTCGGGGCGACAAAGCCGGCGTGCAGCGCAATGCCGTATTGGTCTAGTCGCTGCATGTGCGGCATCGGCGCGTTGTCATATTTGCGGCTGAAGTGCATCGGCTTCTTCTCCATGACTGGGAAGATGCCGGTCGGCGTGTCGTTGCCGGGCTTTCCGCTCGAGATGGTGGTCACACCCACCAGCCGGTCCCCGCGGTAGACATAGGCCATCTGCTCGGACAGGCTGACCACGACCCGCGGAGCGCCTGAGCCGACGTTCTTGGCCCACAGATACTGACCAGGCTTAAGGATCTTCGGGCCGAACTCCTCCACCATGTCCCACCGCGCCGTGTCGGCGGCGCTGGCCGCGGTGAAGCGGGCTTCTTCCGTTTCAATGGCGGCACCGGCCATGCTGGGAACGCTCAGGGCAAACAACCCCGACGCGGCCAGCGCAATCGCTAGCTTCTTCATTTTGCGGCTCATTTTCTTGTTGACTTGTTGCTCGGACTAACAATCGAGCCTTGCAACCGTTCCCGCTGAGTCGCTCGCGTAACGGTTCGCTTTGTACTTCAGGCGTGGGCGCTTAGGAATTTGCCGAGCGCGTCGGACCCGCCGATCTTCACGCCGTCGACCCAGATCAGCGGCGTGGTGGTGACCCCATGCTCGGCCTTGAACGCCTCCACTTCTTCGCGGCTGCCCAGGATATGCTCTTCCACCTCGAAGTTGGCGTCCTCCAGCATCTGCTTGGCGCGACGCCCGAACGGGCATTCGTGGTCCGGCAGGACCATGCGGTAGAGAGTGGCTTGAGGCATCGGAGTTTCTCCTGACTTGCGAGACAGACCAGCGCCCGAGCAGTGCCGTGGTTCCGGCGGGTGGCAGAATGCACCGAAACCGCCTAAGCGCGTCGCCATGCCTCATTCTCATCTCTCCCCCGCGCTTGCGCAGGCGCTCGCCGCGCGTGGTTATGACACCCTTACCGAAGTCCAGTCCGCCGTCTCCGCCGCGGAGGCGCACGGCCGCGACCTGATCGTTTCGGCTCGCACCGGCTCGGGCAAGACCGTCGCCTTCGGCCTGGCCATGGCTGGCGAGTTGGTCGGGGAGGGCGACCGTTTGCCGTTCGCCCGCACGCCGCTCGCCCTGGTCATTGCTCCGACCCGCGAACTCGCGTTGCAGGTCTCGACCGAGCTGGAGTGGCTCTACGCCGCTGCCGGCGCGCGCGTGTTGACCTGCGTCGGCGGCATGGACCCGCTCAAGGAGCGCCGCGCGCTGCAGGGCGGAGCGCACATTGTGGTGGGCACGCCCGGCCGCCTGCGCGATCACTTGGAACGCGGTGCGCTGGACCTGTCGGCGCTCAAGGTCGCCGTGCTCGACGAGGCGGACGAGATGCTCGACATGGGCTTCCGCGAAGAACTCGAGGAGATCCTCGACGCCACCCCGGGCGAGCGCCGCACGCTCCTCTTCTCCGCCACCATGCCGCGCCCGATCGTCGCGCTGGCCAAGCGTTACCAGCGCGATGCCCTGCGGATCGAGACGGTCGGCGGTGGGCAGGGACATGGCGACATCGCGTATCAGGCAGTTGCCGTGTCACCCACGGACATCGAGCATGCGGTGGTGAACCTTTTGCGCTTTCATGATGCGGAGACGGCCATCCTGTTCTGCGCCACTCGTGAGGCTGTGCGCCGCCTCCACGGCAGCTTGACCGAGCGCGGGTTCGAGCCGGTGGCGCTGTCGGGCGAGCATAGCCAGGCCGATCGCAACCGCGCGCTGCAAGCCTTGCGCGATGGCCGCGCCCGCGTGCTGGTGGCAACCGACGTCGCCGCGCGCGGGATCGACTTGCCGTCCGTAAGTCTGGTCATCCACGTCGAATTGCCGCGCGACGCGGAGGCGCTCCAGCACCGTTCCGGCCGAACCGGCCGCGCCGGGCGCAAGGGCACGGCGGTGCTGATCGTGCCCAACATGCGTCGCCGCCGCGTCGACATGATGCTGAAATCGGCCCGCATCCCGGTCGAATGGATTGCCGCCCCGACCAGCCAGGCGATCCGCGCCAAAGACCGCGAGCGGTTGATTGAACGGCTGAAGGCGCCGGTCGAACTCGACGCCGATGACCAGGCACTGGCGACGCAGCTGCTGGCAGAACTAGGACCCGATGCGGTCGCCGCGGCCTTGGTCAAGGCGCTCGCCGCCGACCTCCCCGCACCTGAAGACCTGTTGGATGGACAGGCCGACGACGGCGCATCCGCCGGGCCGCGCGGCGGCTTCGACGGCTCCAGCTGGTTCAAGATCAATGCCGGCCGGCGGCAGGGCGGCGATCCGCGCTGGCTGCTGCCGCTGATCTGCCGCATCGGCCACGTCGGCCGCGGGGACATTGGCGCAATCCGGGTGGCCGCAAGCGAAAGCTATTTCGAGGTGAGTGCGCGTGCGGCGGCCAACTTCGTCAAGGCGCTTCGCAAGAACTCAGCCGCCATGGCGCAGGACGGCATCATGGTCGAACCCTCGACTTCGCCGGCCGAGCACCTTGCCGCCGGCGGTGGTCCACCCAAGCCGCGGCCGGGGCCCCGTCGTGCAGCGGCCGGAAAGCCGCGCCAATAAAGATCGCAGGCTTGGAGCCTTCTAACGCAAAGCAGAAGGGCGCCCCGGTGAGGGGGCGCCCTTCCTCAAGCATGAACTCGCTTAGCGGTTCTTGTCGAAGCCAAACGCGCCGGAGCCACGATCGGTGGAAGAGCGGTCGTTCCCGGCCATCCCTTCATCCACATCGACTTCGGTGTGGCGAACGGTGTCGTGCACCTGCTCGGTGTGCTCGGTAGCGGTCTTGCTGACGACCAGCTCCTCCTTCACCCTGGCTTCCTTGGCGACCACGGCTTCCTCAGCCGTCTCGGTCATCTCGATGGTTCGATCACGGAACAGGCTCTCGTCCTTCATGTCGGCTGCGCCAAGCCGCTGATCGACCGGGCGACGCTCGACGCTGACATGCTCCTCACGAAGGTTCACGCTCTCCTCCACCGGGACTTCTTCGACGTAGGAGCGCACGCGGGCACCTCCACGCGAGACAGTGCGCTTACCAACTCGCAGTTCTTCCTCGACGATCGGGATATGCTCTTCTTCCAACGCCCGCCCGCCTGAGCTGGCGATGCCTTGGCTGCCCGACTGTCCCATGCCGGCCGACTGCGACCCCTGCATGCTCGATTTGGGCTGCCAACCATCGTTGCGCCAATCAGACTGCCGCTGCTCGAGGTCGACTGATCCGGTCTGCTCAAGGACACTGACGATCCGGTTCTCGTCCTCGTCATTGTCGACCTGGGCGCACAGCAGGAAGGAGCCGCGGCGGATCCCCTCGTCATAGGTATGGCGGTCTTCATGCGATCCGAAGATGCTTCCAAGCCATGAGCCTCGATCCGCGTCATCGCCGTGGGAGTTCTGGTCGACGATCTTGATGCTGTCGGTATCGAAGCTCGACTCGAGGCGTTGCTTGGCGCTCTCGGCTTCGGCTCGTGAATCATACAATGCGGTTACTGTCCGGGACATCCAACTCTCCTGTAGGCTGCCCCCCCCTGGCGTTCATCAAAACCATGGCTCGGTGGAGACGTTCCGGTTGTTTCGGGTCTGCACGGCGACTTGTGGGGCGCTTGCGGCAGGCCAATGGCGGAAAAGTGGGAACGCTCGAGGCGCCGACCCGTTCGGTTGCCTGACACGTCCACTAACAGGAGGAATGGATGCGATCACTTAGGAGTTGGCAAGGATCGGCGCTAATTGCGGCGAGCCTGATAGCTGTCTCGGGCACCGCGTCCGCACAGGACAACACGTTGGCCGACAACACGACCGTCAACTCGACCGCGGTCGATCCGGCGCTCAACACGCCCGTCGCAACGACGGACCCGTACATCAACGAAACCACGCCGGCGCCCGTGCCCGTGCGGGAAGAGGAAGATAAGGATTTCCCGTGGGGCCTGCTGGGCCTGCTGGGGCTTGCCGGTCTGTTGGGCCGTAAGAAGAAAGACGACATCCACGTCGATGCTCGCAACGACCGGAGGAACGTATGAACCGCAAAGCTCTTCGGAATGCAGCGATCGCCGCCTTCGCGCTGGCAGCCGCACCGAGCGTGACTCACGCCGCCGTTAACGGCGCCGACACGACCTACGAGCGTGAAGATGACGACGGCTTCGACTGGGGTCTGCTTGGGCTTCTCGGACTTGCCGGACTTCTCGGCCTCAAGAAGAACGAGAGCGACGTTCATGTCGACGCCCGTCGTGACAATCGGCCGTAGCTAGCGGCACTCGCTTACTTGTGCAGTACCGACGCCGCGGCCCTCTGGCCGCGGCGTTTCTGTTTGAGGATGCGAGCCAGCAGCCCTGACGGGCTGCGGACATCAGCACGAGAGACCTGTCACCGCTGGTCCCAAGGCTCATGTCGGTCGCGCCCAGGTTCGGGGCCCAAATCCGTGACCTCCGCTGCCGTTCTCCGGACCTTGCCCCTGATGATCTCCGTTCGCTCATCGGCGCCCTTGCGAATAACTACTTCCTCACGAACGACTGGCTGCCTTTCGATGATGGGCACCTCACCCATCTCGCTTGCTTCAATCGTGCGGTTTTGAAGCAGGCCTGCGGCAAGCAGTTCGCGCTCGTCGAAGCGAGTGGTCGCCGGCGGACTGTAATTGGACCGGAACACATTCGGGCGCGATCCTTCCGGAGCGACATAGGTCACCTGCGCTCCACCTCGAGCGATCCAGGCGTCGCCGATGAAGAGGGCCCGGCCAGGCGAGCGCCCGGAACCTCTGGCCGGGTTCGAAGCCTCAGGCGATCGTCGTAGCTCTGCTGCTCTGTCTGGGGGCTGCGGATTGCTTGAGGAATCCTCAAGCACCCGCACGATGCGTGCTGGATCCTCGCCGGCCGGCACCTTGGCGCACAGGAGGTAGTCTCCATCGGCAAGCGCCCGCTGGTAATGGCTGCGGTCCTCATCGGCAAAGCGGAAGCGGGGAAGTGACCCCTGATCTCGGTGACTGAGGATCTCTACGTCGGCAGTTTGAAGCTGAGCACGCAGGCGGGCTTGCGCCGTCTCGGCTTCTGCACGGGTGCTATATAGCGCTGCAACGGTTCGCGCCATGACCTACCGCCTGCCAGTCGGGGGCGAGTCGGGGCGATCCCCGTCATGCTGGATCTCCGCATGCTCCGACCGGAGCAGCACCGGTATGTCGTGCACTTCGGTGGTGAGACGCCGGTGGATGTGGATCTCCTCCACCAGCATCAACATCTTCTCGGTAACGAGCACCTCCTCGACCACCGGGATGATCGTCGTGGTGCCTTCCGTCCGCATCTGCGGAACCTCGGTCAGCCGTACATTCTGGGGGACCCGCTCGATCGACACCTCGTCGCGCGCCAGCTCCTGCCTGACGATCTCCTCATGCTCGTCCACGTGCACACGCACCCGGACGCGCGCCCGTTCCACCTCTCGCTTGCCGACCGCGAGCTGCTCCTCAACCAGCGGTATGACTGTGGTCTCCTCATCGCGTGAGGATCGTGGGTCATGCGACCCTGATCGGATATCGCGGTCGTCACCCATCCGTCGTCACTCCAGCTGAATCGAACTCAGATCTGACAACCGACGCCGAACCTGACCTGTTCCAGTCTTCTGTCCAGGACCGCCGCCTGCCACCAGAAAGGCCTGACGGTCACCTGCGGGGCCTCGTTCGTTCAGCTTGGGCAGCCAGTACGGCCCGGTCCTCGGTGGGGATCTCGCCGGTCGATCAAGCAATGCGGAAGAAGGAAAGATTACCTACGCCAAAGCAGGCTCATCGTCCTTGA
>CADCWB010000127.1 GCA_902806295.1 uncultured Sphingomonas sp.
ACTCGAAGCCCCGCTCGATGCGCTCGAACACCGGTGCGATGAAGTCGCGCACCTTGGGGCTGAACTGGTAGACTAGGAAGGCGCCGCCCGGCCGGATCACCCGGGCAGTTGCGGCCCCGATCTCCTCACCCACACCCGGTGGAAGGGTCGAAAAAGGCAAGCCGGAGAGCACATAATCGGCATGATCGAAGCCACGGTCGGCGAGAATCTTCTCCACGTCTGCAGCCGAACCGGTCACCGCGATCAGTCGATCATCGTTCATCGACTCCCGCAGGAACTCGGTGAACTCCGGGTTGGTGTCGATGGTGATCAAGGTTGCGTCCGGCGTCATCCGGTCGAGGATCGGGCGGGTGAAGGTGCCGACGCCCGGTCCGTATTCGACGAAGACCTTGGCATTCTCCCAATCAACCGGAGCCAGCATCCTGTTGATGAGCTTGGCCGAGGACGGGATGATGGAACCGACCATCACCGGGTGCTTCAGGAAGCCACGGAGGAATTGCAGGCGCGGATTGACCGCGCCAATACCCGCCTGCTGGCGCTGCAAACGGCGCTGCTGCTTAAGCGCGCGGGCGGACGTGGCTTGCATTTGTGCTCCGAACGGGACGGGAAAGGACGTCCCCAAGCAAATGCGTACCGGGTTGGCAAGTTCCTTGACCGCGCTACAGACTGACCATGGCCGATGCCTCGCCTCGCCAGAAAGTCGCGGGATCGGCGCTGACGACGCCGCATTTCCTGCTGCTGTTCTCCGCCATGCTGGTGGCCGCGGCCGGTAACACGGCGCTGCAATCGGTGATGCCGGCGATCGGCCGGGCAATCGGGATTGCCGACTTCTGGGTAGCGGTGGCCTATACCTGGAGCGCGGTGCTGTGGGTGCTGCTGGCGCCATTCTGGGCCGAGAAGAGCGATCATCATGGCCGCAAGGCACTGACCCTGTTGGGACTGGGCGGGTTCATCGTGTCGATGACGCTCTGCGGCCTAGTGCTGGTGGCGGGGCTGCATGAGTGGATTGCCGGCGCGACGACCTTTACGCTGTTTGCGCTGTTTCGAGCCATTTACGGTTCCCTGGGCTGCGCCACGCCAAGCGCGACCCAAGCTTATCTGGCGAGCAAGACGCGGCGCGCG
Source organism: uncultured Sphingomonas sp. (assembly GCA_902806295.1). Classification (GTDB taxonomy): domain Bacteria; phylum Pseudomonadota; class Alphaproteobacteria; order Sphingomonadales; family Sphingomonadaceae; genus Sphingomicrobium. Next base: position 1,123 of record CADCWB010000127.1, read on the forward strand.
GCGCGGACGAGTGCACTGTCGGCGCTGTCCTCCTCGTTCGGTTTGGGGACGATCGTCGGGCCCGCACTGGCCCCCTTGTTCGTGCTGCCATTCGTCGGCCTCCCTGGCCCACTGTTCGCCTTCGCGCTGATCGGCCTGTTCGTCTTCCTGGCGATCCTGTGGGGCCTGCCGGAGGACGTCGGCGGACCTGGCAAAGGCCGCGGAGCGGCGATGAGCTATCCGAGCCTTGCCTCGATGGTTACGGGTTCGAGCGTCCGGGCGGCCACGGCGCCCAGCCGGATGAAACGGCTGAGCTGGCGCGACCCGCGGGTGCGACCGTGGATCATGTCGGGGGTGATTGCCGGCCATGCGCAGGCGGCGGGACTGACCTGCATCGGCTTCTTCGTGATCGATCAATTGCGGCTCCAGCCGAACGGGGCGGAAGGGCCGATCGCGATCGTGATGATGGCCGGAGCGGCGGCGACGCTGGCGGCGCAGTGGGGATTGATCCCCAAGCTCAACCTGTCGCCGCGTTTGCTGATCCTGTGGGGCACGACCATCGCCACGGCTGGGCTACTGATCACCATGGTCGCCGACGATCTCTACGGCCTGGTGCTCGGGTTCGGGGTGGCGAGCCTGGGCTTCGGCTTTACCCGCCCGGGCTTCACGGCGGGGGCGAGCCTGGCGGTGCCGCTGGCCGAGCAGGGCGCGGTGGCGGGGGTGATCACCTCGGCCAACGGGATCAGCTACGTCGCCGCGCCGAGCGTCGGAATGCTGCTCTACGCCGTCGATCCGCACCTGCCGTTCGGAGCCGCTGCGCTGCTGTTGCTCATTTCCATGCCGTGGGCGGTGCGAAGCCTCCGCTAGCCTTGCTTCACCGGGTCGCGCGGACGGAGCATGCCGGGCGAGATGAAGCCGATCCCGCCGCGATCGGGCCGGACCGCATCGGACTTTAACGTGTCCTGGATGCGGGCGTACTCCTCCAGCATCTCCGGGGTCACCGAGGCCCGGGTCTCGAGCAGCGCCGCCTCGAAGTCGGCCATGCTGATCTCCGCCGCATCAAGGCCGCGCCGTAACGCGGTCAGTCCGGCGCGGCGGGTGAGATCCTCCAGGTCCGCTCCGGTGAACCGCTCGGAGCGCTGAGCCAGCGCGTCCAGGTCCACGTCGGGGCTGAGCGGCATGTCCTTGGTATGGATCGCCAGAATGCGGCGGCGGCCCGCGGTGTCGGGTGGGCCGACATAGACCAGCTCATCGAGCCGGCCCGGTCGAAGCAGCGCCGGGTCGATCAGATTGGGCCGATTGGTGGCGCCGATCAGCACCACGCTTTGCAATTCCTCCAACCCGTCCATCTCGGCGAGGATGGTGTTCACCACCCGCTCGGTCACCTGCGGCTCGCCCATACCGCCGCCACGTGCGGGGACCAGACTGTCGAGCTCATCGATGAAGATCACCGTCGGCGCGACCTGCCGAGCGCGGGCGAACAGGCGAGCGATCTGCTGCTCGCTCTCACCATACCATTTGCTCAGCAGGTCCGAGGACTTGGTGGCGATGAAGTTGGCCTGGCTTTCGCGCGCACAGGCCTTGGCCAGCAAGGTCTTCCCGGTGCCCGGCGGGCCGTACAGCAGGAACCCCTTCGCGGGACGGATACCGAGGCGGCGGAAGGCGCCGGGGTGCTTCAAGGGAAGTTCGACCCCTTCCTTCAGCTTGGCCGCGGCTGCGTCGAGCCCGCCGACGTCGTCCCAGCTGATGTTGGGTACCTCGACCATCACCTCGCGCATGGCGGAGGGCTGGACCCGCTTAAGCGCGTTGTCGAAGTCGGAGCCGGTAACTGACAGCCGGTCGAGCACCTCATTGGGGATGGTGCCATCGGTGAGGTTCAGTTCCGGCATGATCCGGCGAACGGATTCCAGCGCTGCTTCGCGGCTCAGCGCCGCGAGATCGGCGCCGACGAAGCCGTAGGTGCGGCGGGAAAGGTCGTCCAGATCGACCCCTCCGTCGAGCGGCATGCCGCGGGTGTGAATGCCCAAGATCTCGCGCCGCCCGCTTTCGTCGGGGACGCCGACCACAATTTCGCGGTCGAAGCGGCCAGGGCGGCGCAAGGCCTCGTCGATTGCTTCCGGCCGGTTGGTGGCGGCGATCACCACCAAGTTTTGACGGGGCTCCAGCCCGTCCATCAGGGTCAGCAGCTGAGCGACCAGTCGCTTTTCCGCTTCACCGGTCACCTGGTCGCGCTTGGGCGCGATCGAGTCGATCTCGTCGATGAAGATGATCGACGGCGCGGCCTGGCCGGCCTCATCGAACAGCTCCCGCAGCCGCTTCTCGGACTCGCCATAGACCGAGCCCATGATCTCAGGCCCAGCGATGTGGAAGAATTGTGCGTCGCTTTCGTTGGCGACGGCGCGGGCCAGCAGAGTCTTGCCGGTGCCGGGCGGACCGTGGAGCAGGACGCCCTTGGGCGGATCGACTCCGAGGCGCTGGAACAGCTCCGGGTGGCGAAGCGGCAGCTCGACCATCTCACGCAAGGCGTCGATCGTGCCCTTCATGCCGCCGAGATCGTCGTAGGTGACGTCGGCGCGGCGCTCGCCATGCTGTTCGGTGAACTCGGGCAGCAGCTCCACCTGGGTCGAGCTATCGAGGTGAACGATGCCGCGCGGGGTGGTCGAGACTACGTTGAGGCGAACCTCCTGCAGCGCAAAGGCCGGCGCATTGAGCAGGGCGCGGACGTGTTCCGGCATGTCGGCGTTGACCCGCTGGTGGCCGGTGGTGGCAACCGTGTCGCCGGCGGTCAGCGGCCGCTCGGCGAAGCTGCGCTTCAACGCCTCGGTGGATCCGGCCAGGCGAATGTTGTTCTGGGCCGGGGCGAAAACCACGCGCGTGGCAGGCTTGCTAGCGGTCTTGCGCACCTCCACGAAGTCGCCGGAGCCGACGCCGGCATTGGCGCGCTGCAAGCCGTCCAGCCGGATGATATCGAGGCCCTCATCGTCGCCATAGGGCCGCACCGCACGAGCGGGGGTGGAGCGCTTGCCGACGATCTCCACCACATCGCCGTCGGTCAGGCCGAGGTCGTCCATGAACTTGCGTGGCAGCCGGGCGATCCCGCGGCCACTATCGGCCGGGGGCAGGTTCGCCACCTGCAATTTGCGGACCTGCGTTTCGACGTCAGCCATTCATACGACTCCTCTGCCCCGCCCAACGGAGGCGCGCGGCGCGGGTTCAATGTGGGACGAAGCCACAATGAAAAAAGGGCGTGCGATTGAGGAGCCGGTTTCAACATGGACAAGATGGACGCTACGTCCCCGTCTAGTTCGCCCCCGCCGCAAAGTTGAAGGTCGCGGCGACGAGGTTCCGATAGGAATGGAGCGTTGGGCCATGGCCCGGCTTAGACCGGGTGGGGACGAGTAGGACAGCGAAGAGGCAGCAGTGCTACAGTTTGATGGAGCCGGCGATCCGGCGCAGCAGGGCGCGGGGCAGGACGCGGGTGCCCTGCGCGCCGATTTGGTTGAGCAATCCCGGAACCACCACCGCCTGGTTGCGGTCGAGCCCGGCGAGGCCGGCGGCGACCACGTCCTCGCTGCGTGCCGCCAGCTTGTTGAACGCTCCGGCCTTGCCGAAGCCCGCGACCTCGCCGAACTCGGTGGCGGTCGGACCAGGGCAGAGGGCCGTGACCCGCAAGCCGGTTGCCCGAACCTCCTCGTGCAGCGCTTCGGTGAAGCTCAGCACGAACGCCTTGGTGGCGAAATAGACCGCCATGCCGGGACCCGCCTGGAAGGCGGCGGTGGAGGCGATGTTGAGAATGCCGCCGCGACCGCGCTTCAGCATGCCGGGCAGAACGGCGTGCGTGAGCTCGATCAGCACGCCGCAGTTGAGGTCGATCATTTGCCGCTGGCGAGCCCCGTCCAGTTTCGCGAACTTGCCGGTCAGGCCGAACCCGGCATTGTTGACGAGCAGGTCGACATGCTCGCCATGAGCAATGACGTTCGCCACCAGCTGGTCGGCAGCCCCGACCTCGCTCAGGTCCAGCGCAACGGCGCGAGCATTGCCAAGCTCGGCGGCGAGCTCGTCAAGCCGGTCCCGGCGGCGTGCGACCAGCACCAGCTGCGCCCCGGTTGCGCTGAGTTGCCGGGCGAAGTCGACACCAAGGCCGGCCGACGCGCCGGTAATCAGGGCGACGGGTTTGGTCATGAACGGCTTCCTTGTGTGGCAAACAGGCCTGAAACGGCGTAAACTTGACGAGAACTGATTGCCAGGGGGCACCAGATGGCCAGTGGACCGAT
>CADCWB010000128.1 GCA_902806295.1 uncultured Sphingomonas sp.
AATGCGGCGGTCGGGCTGGTGTTAGAGCACGTCACCGGTCGCGAGCGGCCGCAGACCGAAGCGGCTGGCGGCCTCGGCGGTCTGATGCAGGCGCCTGACGTCGTTGGGTCGACGCTGGTGCGTCAGGCAAACATGGCCGCGCTTGCGATCAAAGATATCGGCCATCCAGCGGAGTTCACCTTCCTGAACTCCGGCCATGTCCGGGACAAGCGCGCCGACCATGCCGCGAGCATATTCCGCCACATCTTCCCAGTAGAGAAAGCACTGGCCTTTCTCGCCAGCCTTGGGATTGGCGCGGCTTTTGCCCTTTGTCAGAAGGCGAGTCAGCCGCGACCAGGCCGCGAGATCCTCGGGCCAAACCAGCAAGGATGCACCAGTGACGAGATCAAGACGACAGCCAACGACCAGCCGGATGGGCGCATGCTGCGCCGACACCTCCTCTGCCTTAACCATGGCCCGTACCAAGCCGCCGACTGAGTTGCGATCGGTAACGCCAAGCGCGGGCATGCCCATCACTGCGGCAGTGGATAGCAGGTCCTCCGGATGCGAGGCCCCGCGCAGGAAGGAGAAGTTGGTCGTGACCTGCAGCTCGGAATAGGTCACGATTGCCAGCCCCCAGTGAAGTGACGATGTGAAGTGGTCACATGGAGGTAGCGATGGGCAAGATGATTGGTGCTGCCGAGTTCAAAGCGCACTGCCTGCGCATCCTCGACGAGGTGGAGCGTACCGGCGAGCCGATCACGATCACCAAGCGCGCTCGTCCGGTTGGAGAATTGCATTCTGCGGCAAAGCGGGAACGCAAAAGCGCGACTTTCGGCTTTCTGAAGCATCCACACTACTTCGGCGACCATGACTTCACGGCACCGGCATATGAGGGTCCTTGGAACGCCGAACTAGGCATCCTCGATTGATCCTCCTCGACACTCAGGTTCTCGTCTGGTTCGTGCAGGAGGACAGGCGCTTTAAAGATCCGGCCAAGTTGCTGATTGAACAGGAGGCACCCGCAGATGAAGCGATGATTTCTCCCATCAGCTTCTGGGAAGTCGCCATGCTCGTCGACAAAGGCAAGCTTCCTCTCGGCCATCGTCCGCTGGACTGGATGGAAGCAATTTTGGACGGCGTTGGCTTCAAGATCGAACCGCTTGCTCCAATCATCGCGATTGATGCCGGCAGCTTGCCCGGCGATATCCACGGAGACTCTGCCGATCGCATCATTGTGGCGACGGCGCGAAACCTTGGTTGTCCGTTGCTGACGACGGACCACAAAATCCTCGATTACGCGGAAGCTGGCCACGTGCAGGCGATCGACGCCCGCCGCTAGCCTCCACTCACCCGGCGCGCGCATGGAGGAACCAGTTGAGGTCGCCGGTTTCGCTGCGAACGCCGTCGCCGCGGCGGTAGAGCCAGAAGCGGCGACCACCCTCGACTTCTACTCGGAAATAGTCGCGCACTGCTTGCCGTTCGGCGGGACGGCGCCACCATTCGCCGGCGATCCGCTCAGGGCCGTCGGCGCGGACCACCCGGTAGGCCGTGCCGCGCCAGGTGAAGCGCCGGGGCGGCTGGTCGGGCAGTTCGGCCAACACATGGTGGACCTGCTCAGGGCGGCGCAGCAGCCGCACGGGGCGCGGCCAGCGCGGATGCCACGGGTGATCGGACGTTCGGGTGTCGAGCTGGCGCACATCGTCCCGCTTGAGCACACCCGTCCGGCCCGGCGCGGGATCGAGCGGTGGCGCTGGAGCGACGGAGCGTTCGGGCACATCGCTCTCCACCGGCTCGACCCGCCACAGCCGGTCGGGTCCGATGCGGTTGGCCAGCGTATCGACCAGCGGCGCAAGGTCCGGCTCCGCCTCATCGGTCAGTGCCGCGCCAAGCGCCTCCGGTCCCAGCGGATCGGCCCGGCGGACGTGCAGCGTTATCGAGTCGATGCCATAGCCAGGCTCAATCTCCTCGATGCGTCGAAGCGCCAGACGCAGCATGTGGCCTGGGTCGCGGGTCGCACGGGCAAAGCCCAGCCGAAGCCGTTGGGGAACGCCATCGACCCGGGCCGCCACCAGCTCGACGGTGCGAGCGCCCTCGCCCGCTTGCGCCAGGACCTGGCTCAGCCGCGGCACCAGCACGCGCAGCCAGTGCTCGATCACCTCGGCCGTGGCGATCGGCTCGGCGAAACGCTGCTCCACCGTGATCCGGGTCGGCGGCACCACTGGGTCGAGCGGCTCGGCGGCTCGGCCGAGCGCTTGATCGAGGCGCAGTGCAATGGCCTTGCCGAACCGGCGCACCAACGGCGCGCGCGGGAGCGCCAGCAACTGCTCGACCCGGTCCACGCCCAGCCGAGCCAGCAGTTCAAGCGAGCGAGGGTCAAGGCGAAGCGCAGGGACCGGCAGCGGGGCAAGGGCATGGTGATGATCTGCCGGTTCGACGATCAGCGTACCCTCTCCGCCATAGCGGGCTAACGCCCAGGCCGCGCCGGCCGTATCCGCCACCGCCACCCGAGCGCTCACTCCATGACGGGCGAGCAGGCGCAGCAGGCGGCGGACGAACCGCGCTTCTCCACCGTAAAGGTGGGCGACCCCAGTCAGGTCGATGAACAGCCCGTCGGTGTCCGAGATGGCCACGGTCGGAGCCCAGCGGCGGGCCAGCAACTCGGCCAGTGCCCGGAGGTCGGCCGCATCGCCCTCCGGATCGGCGCCGCGCACTTCCAGCCCGGGCACCTGCGCCCGGGCCATGGTCAACGCGGTGCCTGGCGTGAGGCCAAGTGCGCGCGCCGCCGGGTTCACGGCCGCGATCTCCACCCGCGGCCCGACCTTGTAAGTGGTAACCAGCGGCGGCTCCTCCGGCGGAGGATGCATCGGGCCGGCCAGCGCCTCGTCCTCACGGCATACCCGCGCCACCACGCTGCCCAGCGTGCGTCCGGTCTGAAAGAAGCGGCCTTGCCCATAGGTCGGGGCGGTTGGTTCGCTCTTGCCGTGATTGTCCGGATGCGGTCCTTCGCCCGGAAACTGCACGACCGGCATGGCGGCAAGCTGGGCAAGAGAGGGCGGAGCGATGTAGGCGGCCTCCCCGCCATGCCCGTCGCGGGCGCTGCGCCGCGGCGAGCGCTGCGCCTTGCGCACGACCATGTCCTCGCCGGGGAACTGCACGGGCGGCAGCGCTGCAGCCCGCTGGATCGAAAGCGGCCCGTGCGGCGCCTCGTTGCGGTAGCGATCGCGCTTCGGCTCGCCCCGCAGCGCTGCCTCCCGTCCGGCCTTGGCCGGTGCATCCTCGCCTGGAAACTGAAGCGGCGGCATGGCCACGCGCCGGGCAAGGCTGGCCCGCGCTTCGTCGGTCGGCATGGGGCGGAAAGGATTGTCGATCAGCTCGCTGCGGCGCGACAGTTCCTGGAAGGAAGGGCGCTGGTGCGGAGGCAGAGCGGCGATTGCCTGGTTCAGCTCTTCCCCGCTCCAGCCGCGCGAGCCCGGCTTGAACGGGTGCTCGGCCGCCTCGCTCCGGCGCGACAGCTCACGCAGCGGCGACGGCGGTGCGACCCGCTCCTCGGGCGGGCGGGACAAGCCTTTGCCGAACGGGTGGTCGGCGGCAACGCTGACCCGGCCCAGCTCGCGTTGCGGCGGACGCCGGTGCTGCGGCAGGGTGGCGATCGCGGCCTCCACTTCTTCGCGCGAGTCGGCCAGGCTGCTGCCGCCCCCGGATGGGTCCGACTTGGCCCAGCGGGCGCCGGGGCGCCAGCCGCCCTCCTTGGGCACGGAGCAATGCCCGGCCCGCTCCGCAGCGGCCTCTGCCCCGAGCGCATCGAATGCGGCGCGGCCGTCGGCTTCAGCCGGTGGCGCTGAGCGCCGCTCCAACCGTCGCAACCGGTCGATCGACCAGTCGGGCAGGTAGAGCGAGGCGACCCGTTTCATCTGGAGCCTCCACTTGCAGTTCGAACGGATCGCCGCCGCGCTGGCGAACGCACTGGAGCCGCCAGCACGGGGGGCCCAGCCCATCCCAGGGAACGGGAGCGGACGGCGCACTCGCCACCCGCCAGCGAGTCACGGCAGCGGACGGAAGTTCAAGCGGATCGCCGCCCTGCCGCCCCTGCCGCTTCAGCAGCAGGGCAACCGTATGGCCGCCTTCCGCCGCCAGCTGCAGCCGCCGGGTCGAGGCCATGGCGACGCGCTTGGCCTCGCCGATCACCGCGCCAAGTCCGCGGTGGCGCAATCCGTCTTCCATCAGGGCTAGCAACTCGGCATCGTCGCGCGCTTCGGCGTAAAGCACCCGGCTTGGATCCAACCCCGCTTGGTAAAGCCCCGGCGCAAACAGGTCGCGGGCGCGCACCACCCACAGGATCGGTCCTTGGGTACGCGTGGCAATGCCGGCCATGAACAGCACCGCCGCGGCATCGTCGCCCCAGCCGGCCCCCTCGCCCGCGACCTCGTGCAGCGCATCGAGCCGCAAGCCGTTTGCAGCCAGCCGCTCATCGATCTCGGCCAGCCCGAAAGGCAGTCTGGGGTGCTCGCGCGGCCCATCGCCCTCAATGGCTTGGAGCGCGCTTCGCAACTCGGCAATGGTTGGTGAGGAAACAGACACAGCGACTCGCAACGGCAACTGTTCTGGTTTTGTTCCTCCTGCCAGCGAGAGTCAACGCGCCTTCACCTGCACTGAAGCTACCGCACGCTCCTGAATGTCTGCTTTGGGTGGAATGCGGAGAGTCGCGGCTCGTGCGCTATCCGAAGTAGAAGAATCCAACCAGCTTGGCACGAGGGACAATGATCGCGATTCCCTCACCGCCGTTTACGATCCTGTAGAATGCACCGGGTCGAGAGAGCGCTCCTTCCAAATCACCAAGAGGTCTGTGCCCCTCATTATCGCAGCCGCCGAATGCGCCTTTGTAGTAGATGGGAGTATCTGCCCGCTCGTTGATCGGGGTGG
>CADCWB010000129.1 GCA_902806295.1 uncultured Sphingomonas sp.
AGCAGGTCAGTAGCTTGGCTGCTTAGGTTCGACGGACTCCGTCTCCGCCATTCTTATCACGACACAGATTCAGCAGAGCCGTTGCCGCCAAGCATTGGCCTTTTCTGTCATGACGCCGTTCTCCTGCACCAACCTGGCAAATCAACAGCTTAGCGGCAGCTCCTACACGAGGTTGCATGGCGTTTGTTTCTCCTCCGGAACCCTCGTTACGGGTCTGCGTTCATGGGCCGGTGACTTGGTGCGCCGGTGCTTGCATGGGCAGGCCGCCGGCAGGGTCCGCCGTTCAACCATCGGGAGAAGGCAAGATGAAGAAAACTGCGATGGCCCTTATGCTGGCCAGCTCGATTTCATTGGGTGCGTGCACCACGACCAACAACGACACGCTGGCCGATGCGGCCACGGGCGCGGCCGTCGGTGGCGTCGGCGGTGCGGCCATCGGCGCGGTTGTCCCGGGTGTCAGCCCGATCGCCGGTGCGGCGGTAGGAGCCGCGATCGGCGGCCTGTCCGGCGCCGTCTGGGCCGACCGCAACAACGACGGTTACGCGGAGGGCTACGTCCAGAACGGCCAGTACTACCAGGGTCAGCCCCAGGGCTATGACCCGACCCTCGGCCAGGTTGCCACGGGTGCCGGCATCGGCGCGGCGGTTGGCGCCGGCGCGGGTGCGTTGATCCCGGGCGTGAGCGTGCTTGGCGGCGCGGTTGCCGGTGCGGTCATCGGCGGTCTCGCCGGTGCGGTCTGGTCCGACAACAACAATGACGGCCAGGTCGACGGCTACACCCAGAACGGCCAGTATTATCAGGGTGCTCCGGCCAACTACAACCCGAACGCCACCACCACCCAGCCGACCTACTCGGCTCCGGTCCGGAGCGGCGAGCGCGGCTAACAAGGAGTGAAATGATCAGCATTCTTCACAAGAAGGCTGTTCAGCGTGCCGGCCGCCCCGTGCGGCCGGCACGTCTCGTTTTAAGCAGCATCGCAGGCGTCGTGTTGGCGGCCGGCCCCGGTTTCTCCGCTGGGGCTCGTACCGATGCGATGCACTCTGTTGCTCGTGTGAGAAGCGGCCAGGCGATGGCCGACTTCTATGCTGCGCGCGGCGACCAGCCATTGTTTTTGGCGCCGGGCAATGAGCAGGCGGTTCAAGACCTGCTGCGCCTGCTTAACACCGCCAAGGTGGATGGCCTCGATCCCAACTCATATCGGCTGAAGGACCTGCAGCGCGCGGTGCGGATCGCGCGGAACGGCAAGTCGCAAGCCCTGCGCAGGGCCGAGTTCATGCTGGCCCAAGCCTATGTGGGCTACGCCCGCGACCTGCGCGGCCGTGCGCCGGATCTCGGCACAATCTACGTCGATGCTCAATTGCGTCCGTCAGTCCCGGAGGCGCGTCCGCTGCTAGATCAGGCGGCGGCAGCGCCGTCGCTGGTGCAGCACATCGGCTCGATGGCGTGGCTGCACTCTTATTATGCCCCGCTCCGGCAAGCTGCGCTGCAAACGCGCGATCCCGCGCGCCGTGCGTTGATTGCCGTGAACCTGGAGCGGATCCGCCTGCTGCCGGCCGCGAACGCCGGCCGCTATGTGCTGGTCAACGCTGCCGAGCAACGCCTGCTCATGATGGAGGGCGCAACGCCGGTGGACAGCATGCGGGTGGTGGTCGGCAAGCCGGTCCATGCCACCCCGATGATGGCGGCGCTGATCCGCTTCACCAGCCTTAATCCCTACTGGAACGTGCCCGCGGATCTCGCCGCCGAACGGGTCGCGCCCTTTGTGCTGAAGGGCGGCAACGCTTACCTGCGGGAGCAAGGCTACCAGCTCCTGTCCGACTGGACCGACAAGGCCAAGGTGATCAGCCCCTCCACGGTCGACTGGAGGGCGGTGGCCGAAGCACGCCAGCAAGTGCGGCTGCGCCAGCTGCCCGGCCCCGCCAACAGCATGGGCGACATGAAGTTCATGTTCCCAAACGTCCAGGGCGTCTATCTGCACGACACACCGTCGACTGAGCTGTTTGCCCAAGCTTCGCGCTTTGTGAGCGGCGGCTGTGTCAGATTGGAAGCTGCACCGCGTCTGGCTCGCTGGCTGCATGGCAAGCCGATCAAGGCCAAGGGTGCTAGGCCCGAGCAGCGGGTCGACCTGCCTCAACCCGTGCCGGTGTATCTAACCTATCTTACGATGGTGCCCAGCGAGAGCGGCGAGCTCGCGACCTACGATGACATTTACGGCCGCGATGCCCGTCGGCTGGCGCAGCTTGGAAACAGCAATCGTGGCGGCCCGATCGCCGGCCGTTAGCGGTTCCAGGTCGAGGTGTAGCCGACCTGCACGGTCACTGGGCGCCCGGAACGATCGCGGGCCGGTTCCCACCGGCTCTGGTTGAGCATAATGCGACACAGCTCGCCGTCGAGTTCCGCACTGCCGCTGCCGGCAGTCACTCGGCAGTCGAGCACCTGACCCGTGGGCGCGATCGTCAGCAGCAGGGAAGCTTGGCCGCGCGGAATACCGAGCGCACGTAGGAAGGATGAGGGCAAGCGCGCGCGGTTGCCGCCGACCAGCCGCGCCGGGCTACCGAGTCCTCCACCCTGGCCGGTCCCGGCTGCACCAGTTCCACCTCCGCCCAAGCCGCTGCCGGCACCGCCCGCACCTCGACCGGCACCGGGCACCGCTGCCGCGCCTGCGCTTGCGTCCGCGCCGGCAATGGGAGTGCGTTCGTCGCTGGTCGGCACGGGCGAGGGTACCGGCAGGCGCAGGGCTGGGTCCGGCGCAACGACCGGAGCGGGCGTGGCCCGCAGATCGGGTGTCCCTGCCTCGTCCTGCGCGGCCTCCGGCTGAGCTCGGGGAGGCGGGGGCAGCTCAGCCGGGGGTGGCGCTTCACGAACGTCGAACGTCGCAAGTCCTTCGACGACGTGCCTCACCCGATCGCCGGCAAGCCCGAGCACCAGCGCGAACCCCAAGGCGACATGGAGCACGACGACCAGCGCCGCCGCCTTGGCCCGGTTCTGCTTGTCGGCGACATAGGGCATGCGAACAGTAACGCTCCAACCGCCGTTCAGTTTTACGCCGGCCGATCACGCTCCATCAAACGCGCAAGCTGGGCAAGACCGTTGAGGTAAGGCGGCGGGCAGTCCACCTCGCGGTAGTCCTGCGCGGCAGCGGCGCGCGACGTCCGCATGGGGTCCACGAGGTGCGGACGGCCGATCGCCACCAGGTCGGTCAGTATCGGTTTGGCGCGGGAGCGGTGATGGTGATCGCGGAAGAAGGACGGTCTGGGCCGGCCGGCTCGCCAAGCCGCCATCAGGTCCAGTAGAGGATTCGCGCGGCCGGCAGGCGCTCCGCGATGGTTGCGTGGAAGAAGCTCTTGAGCTCGGTCATCAGTTCGGGCGGATAGACGAACTTGGTGCTGCCGAACTTGGTTCGCTTCTCTGCCCGGCGCTCCGGCCTCATGTCGAGGTCGCTGCCGGGGTACCAGCTGGTCAGCACCTGGCGCGAGCCTGGAGTGAAGCGATGGGTGATCAGCTCCACCGTGAGGTCGAGCTCCGCCACCCCGTTGAGCGCTTCGGCAGCCTGACTAATCAGCGCGCCGTAAGCCTCCTGCCAACCTTCCGCCGCAATGATTGGCGCGATCGTGAGGCCAACCGGATAACCGACCTCCGCCATGCGCCTGAGCGCCGCCAGCCGTGCCGCGACCGGGTCGGTGCCGCCCTCGAACCGGGCATAGCCAGATGGATTGATCGACGCCCGCATCCGGGTTCGACGATGGTGTGCCAATTGCAGCAGCGGCTCCACGGCCGCAAACTTGCTGGTGAACCGCAGCTGCACCGGCGCGTCCCACTGGCCAAAATGCTCCGTCAGCGCCGAGAGCGAGCCCGTCAGATGCTCCAGTGCCAGCGGGTCGGTGTAGCAACTCGCCTCGAACGTGGTGCCCTCGTGTGCCCGAGTGGCCGAGCGGGAGGTGATCCGCCCTTGGCCCAGGTAGCCCGGGAGCACGCCCAATATTTCCGGTAGGTTGGCGTAGGCGCGGGTGATTGGCGGCCCGCCGAGGGAGCCGGCGAGATAGCAATAGCTGCAATGGGCTGGGCAACCCTCGGCCAGGTCGACGCGCCAATCGGCGCTGGGTGCGATTGGCTGCAGCTTGAGCTTGGAAGGTGGTGCGACCGTGATCGCGAGCGTGCTCTTGGCTTCCGCATAAGCCTTGCGCTCGTCCTCCGGCAGATCGAGGCGGAGCTGGTTGCCTTTCAGCTCCTTGACCGGAATGCCCAGCCCCGCGCAGCGCTCGGCCATCGCCCGACCATGTGCCCCCTCCCGCGCCGCGGCGGTGATGAGCACCCGCCGCGGCCGCCACAGGCGAGATCGCGGCCTCACGTCGGGAAGGGGGACGGCGCTTGCCACCATAAGGAGCACAAGCGCGCCGCCGCTTCCCCTTGTTCCGCCGCGCCAGCCTTGGTAGGGCCGACCCGCCCACGAGGCCCAAGCCGCTTTAGCTCAGTTGGTAGAGCACCTCATTCGTAATGAGGGGGTCACAGGTTCGAGTCCTGTAAGCGGCACCATTTCTCAGACACTTACGCGCACGGCAAGGTCATCCGCCGCAGTGTAGGTATCGAGCTAGGTAACTATAGGGACCGCGTTGAACGACAACCACGAAGC